>NZ_JBEXGU010000087.1:0-37158 GCF_040607515.1 Streptosporangium sp. NPDC005286
TCTCGCAAGGCGGAGGAGGGAGCCGCAGCGTGCTGCGGTGACCGACGACAACGCGGCGAGGCGCCGCCTGACCGACCGCAGTAGGCAAAAGATCCAAGGGACAGGGCCTAGTCCGACCCCGCGTACGCCCCGGCCTGCCGGAGGCGATCGAGGGGCGACCGGGGACGATCATCCACATCGCCCGATCCCCGGCCGGTGACGGCATGACACGCGCGAAAACCCGCCCGGCAGGGCCGACACCCCGAGGACGAGCATGGCCGACGACATCAAGGTCTCCGACAACCACGAGGCCGCCCGCTTCGAGATCCTGCTGGACGGCGGGGTCGCCGGGTTCGCCGCGTACCGGCTCCGGTCCGGGAAGATCATTTTCACGCACACCGAGATCCTCCCCGAGTTCGAGGGCAGGGGCCTGGGCGGGCGGCTGGCCGCCGCGGCTCTCGACGCGAGCCGCGCCTCCGACCGGATGGTCGTGCCGCTCTGCCCGTTCATCGCCCGCTACATCCGGCGCCACCCCGAATACCGGGATCTGGTGCCGGAGAGCTACCTCGACCTCCTGGACGAGGACGCCTGACCTCGGCGGCCGTACGGCAGGCACCCGGTTCTCCGGACCCGGCCGACCGGCCGCTCCGCGCGTCCCGGCCGTCGGTCCGTCGAGGACCGGACCGCGGCCCTCGCCCTCAGTCCCCGAGGGCGTCCGTCGAGGACCAGGCTCGCTCCAGCGCCCTGGGCAGGCCCCAGCGGCCCAGCGGGGTGAGCACCTCGGTCCTGTCGACGATCCCGAGACACGCCCAGAGCGGGGTGACCGAGCTGAAGAGCGTCTCGGCCGCTTCCAGGTCCTCCGGCTCGTCCATGTCGACGTCGATGTCCTCCGACTCGGCGATGAGCCGGGCGATCCGCTCGGGCGAGGCCAGCACCCCGGGACCGCGCCTGGCCAGGGCCGCGACCACGGCCAGCCAGTCGGCGTGGTGGATCGCGCACAGGGCGGCCAGCACCGAGTCCTCGTGGCTGAGCTCCCCGTCCAGGTCGGTGAAGACCTCCAGCCGGTCCTCCTCCTCCGGCAGGTCGGAGATCGGCCCCGCGATACCCGCCGTGACGGTCAGCCAGAGCTCCTCGTCATCGGCCGGCAGCGGCTCCCCCTCGTACCCGGCGCAGGCCCGCAGCACGTTTCCCGGATAGCCGGGGCCGGCCAGCACCTCGCGCAACCGGGTGGCCGCGGCCCGCAGCTCCCTGACAGGCCGCTCGGGCTCGGGCAGCTCGGCCAGGATGCGCCGCAGCTCGCCCAGGGCGAACGCCTCCTCCTCGTCCCAGGCGGCGAACAGCTCCTCGTCCTGCTCGTCGGAGACCGCGGTTCCCGGGACTCGCCCGTCGGGCAGCGGGCCGGTGAGCCAGCGCTCCTGGAAGTCCGCGTAGACCTCCCTGGCCTGCTCGTCACCCCGCGCGAGCGCGTCCGGGTCGATCTCCCCCGCGGCGACCCGCTCCTCCAGGTAGGCGACCAGCCGGTTGAACATCTCCTCGCCGACCGGTCCCCGCTCGTCCTCCTCGGGCCAGACGAAGAAGCTGCGGGTGAGCAGGAGCGGCTCGGTGCCCGTGGACTCCATCCAGCGCTGCACGTCCCCCACGGTCGCGCCACCGGACTCGATCGCGCTGAGGGTCGCCTTCGCGGAGTCCCAGAACGGCACCGACAGCGGGTTGCCCGCCGCCAGCAGCGCCCGCCTCAGATCCGGCAGCGCCACCAGCGCCACTCCGGACGGCACGGCGAGCAGCGCGCGGGCAACATCACGCCGGGTCAGCTCGGAAGCCGCCCTTCCGGCGTGCACACAGACGAAGTCGAGATCCACGCCCAGTGAGCCTACGCCCGAAGCGCGATGAACACACCTTCCCCCGGCCTGCGGCTCGCGAGCCCCGTCGCGGGAGGCGTCCGGGCAGACGACCACACACCCCGACGGAAGGGGCTGACCCGGGCCACCCCTGGCGCACGACCGTGCGACGGGGGATCTCCTCAAGCCTGCCGGACCGCCGGAGTGATCGGCGCGCGGGCAGGGCGTTCGCGGTGCTCTCATGGCGGAACCTTCCGGCGCCGGGGACGGGCGCCCTGCCCGTGGCCGTCAACCGGGGTCCGGCCAAGTGTCGGTGCCCCTCTCTCGGTCTAGGGTGAGAAGAACCGTGACGCGCGATATCCGCGCACCTCGCGAGGAGAAGTACGCACCGCGTACACCGGAAGGGTCTTCATGAACCGCTTGAAGGACGCGACGAGCCCCTACCTGCTGCAGCACGCGGACAATCCCGTCGACTGGTTCGCCTGGGGGGACGAGGCCTTCGCGGAGGCACGGCGACGGAACGTACCCCTGCTGATCAGCGTCGGTTACTCGGCGTGTCACTGGTGTCACGTGATGGCTCACGAGTCGTTCGAGGATCCCGGCACGGCCGCGCTGATGAACGAGCACTTCGTCAATGTGAAGGTCGATCGCGAGGAGCGTCCGGACGTCGACGCGGTCTACATGACGGCCACCCAGGCCATGACAGGCCAGGGCGGGTGGCCGATGACCGTCTTCGCCACCCCGGAGGGCCACCCCTTCTACACCGGCACCTACTTTCCCAGGCAGCAGTTCCAGCGGCTGCTGGCCGGGGTGTCGAACGCCTGGAACGGCGACCGGGAGACGGTGCTCGAACAGAGCTCGAAGATCGTGGAGGCGCTGAACGAGCAGTCGGCGATGCCGTCGGGGCCGCTGCCCACGCCGAGCACGCTCACCCGGGCCGTGCAGAGCCTGGCCGAGTCCTTCGACTCGGCCCGTGGCGGCTTCGGCGGAGCGCCCAAGTTCCCGCCGTCGATGGCCCTGGAGTTCCTGCTGCGCTACGGCGCGACCCCCACCGGCGAGGATGCGCGGGCGACCGCGAACGCGGCGACGTCCATGGCCGACCGGACGCTGGAGGCCATGGCCAGGGGTGGCATCTACGACCAGCTCGGCGGCGGGTTCGCCCGCTACAGCGTGGACGCGGACTGGGTGGTGCCGCACTTCGAGAAGATGCTCTACGACAACGCCCTGCTCCTGCGGGTCTACACGCACTGGTGGCGCTCAGGCGGCTCCGCCCTGGGCAGGCGGGTGGCGCTGGAGACCGCCGACTGGCTGCTGGCCGAGATGCGCACCCCCGAGGGGGGCTTCGCCTCCGCCCTGGACGCCGACAGCGAGGGCGTGGAGGGCAAGTTCTACGCCTGGACCCCCCGGGAGCTCCGCGAGGTCCTCGGCGAGGAGGACGGCGCCTGGGCGATCGACCTGTTCGAGGTGACGGGGACGTTCGAGCACGGCACCTCGGTGCTCCAGCTCCCCTACGACCCCACCGATCCCGAGCGGTTCGCCCGGGTGCGCTCCGCGCTGCTGGCCGCGCGGGCCCGCCGGGTGCGGCCCGGGCGCGACGACAAGGTGGTGGCCGCCTGGAACGGCCTGGCCATCGCCGCCCTCGCCGAGACCGGCGCCCTGTTCGACCGGCCGGACCTCGTCGAGGCGGCACGCGAGGCGGCCACCCTGATCGACGACCTCCACCTGGACGGCGACCGGCTGCTGCGCACGTCCCGCGACGGCCGCGCCGGCACCAACGCGGGGGTCCTGGAAGACTACGCCGACCTCGCTGAGGGCCTGCTGACCCTTTCCGGGGTGACCGGGGAGGTCCGCTGGTTCCGGCGGGCCGAGTCGCTGCTGGAGACCGTTCTGGAGCGGTTCTCCGATGGCTCCGGCGGGTTCTACGACACCGCCGACGACGCCGAGCGGCTCTTCCAGCGCCCGCAGGACCCGACGGACAACGCCACCCCCTCCGGCCAGTTCGCCGCCGCGGGGGCGCTGCTGTCGTACGCGGCGCTGACCGGCTCGTCCCGGCACAGGGCGGCGGCCGAGGCGGCCCTGGGCACGGTCACCGTCCTGGCCGACAGGCACGCCCGGTTCGCCGGGTGGGGCCTGGCGGTGGCACAGGCGGCGGTGGCCGGCCCGATCGAGGTCGCGGTCGTGGGGCCGGCCGGCGATCCGGCGACGGCGGCCCTGCACCGGGCCGCTCTGATGTCACCCCTGCCCGGCCTGGTCCTGGCGCTCGGGGAGCCCGATTCCGGCGAGATCCCGCTCCTGGCCGGCCGGGGCCTGGTGGGAGGCGCGCCCGCGGCCTACGTATGCCGTGGCTTCACCTGCCGGATGCCCGTCATCACCCCCACGGCCCTGCGAGCCGAGCTGGCGAGCGGGGCGTAGGGTCACTCGCCCCCCGTGGGGGCGACGACACGGCGGCCCAGGCCGTCGAGACCGAGCCCGTCGCCGCCTCCGTCCTGGCCCCCCGGGCCGTTACCGGGGCCGCCCTGCCCCTCGTCGCCCGGCGCCGAGGTCTGGCCGGGGCCGGGGGTCTCCGGTCCGGGACTCGTGCTCTGGCTGGGGCCGAAAGTGCCGGGCTCGTCGGGGTTGGGGGTGGCAAAGCCCTGGTCGCCGCCCTGGTCGTCGTACCGGCCGCCGGAGCCGTAGTCGTCGTACGGGTTGGAGTAGCCGTAGCTGGACGGCTCCTTGAACTCCTTGACCGGCTTGCCGTCCATCGCCTCGGTCATGAAGGCGCGCCAGATCTGGGCGGGATAGGATCCGCCGTACTGGGCGCTGCCGTTCACGGTCACCGGCTTGTTGTCGTCGCGGAACATGTTGACCGCCGTCGCCAGCTGCGGGGTGAACCCGGCGAACCACACGGCCGCCGACTCGTCCGTGGTGCCGGTCTTGCCCGCCACGGGGCGGTCGTACAGGCGGGCGCCCGAGCCGGTGCCCGCCTCGACGACCTGGGTCAGCGCGTAGGTGGCGTCGATGGCGGCCTGCTCGCTGAAGGCGCGCTTCCCCTTGGTGGAGCTCTTCACCACCCTTCCGTCGGCGTCGGTGACCGAGCGGATCACATGGGCCTCGCGGTGGACGCCCTCCGCGGCGAAGGTGGCGAAGCCCGAGGCGTTCTGCACCGCGCTCACCGAGGCCACGCCGAGCGGGAGGGTGGCCGCGGCCCGATGCGGGTCGAGCTGTTTGCCGGGGATTCCGGCGGCCTCGGCGACCTTGACCACCTTGTTCAGGCCGACCTTCTGGGCGAGGTCGACGAAGGCGGTGTTCACCGAGCTCTGGGTCGCCTTGACGAGGTTGACCTGGCCGTAGGAGTAGCCGCCCGAGTTGGGGATGTCGGCGGAGGCGATCCGCAGCGGCGAGTTGCCGTCGACCCTGGTATCCAGGCCGAAGCCGTTGTTCAGGGCCGCGGCCAGCGTGTACGCCTTGAAGGTCGATCCGGCCTGCACCTTGGCCGAGAACGAGTTGTCGAACTTGTTGGCGGCGTAGTCGCGGCCGCCGTAGAAGGCGAGGACCTCACCGGTCGCGGGATCGACGGCGGCCAGCCCGGTGCGGACCTTCTTGGGGGTGTTCTCCGGCAGGACCGAGGTGACGGCGCGCTCGGCGGCGGCCATCAGGTTCTTGTCGAAGGTCGATACGATCTTCAGCCCGCCCTGGTTGATGACCTCGTCGGTGTAGCCCCTGCTTTTGAGCTCGGCCGCCACCTGGTCGAGCATGTAGCCCTCCTGCCCCTTGGGCGCGAAGATCGCCTTGGGCTTTCTGAGGGTGGGGAAGGTCACCTCGGCGGCCTCGGTGGAGGTGACGGCCCCGATGGCCACCATCCCGTCGATCACCGACCTCCAGCGGTCCCTGGCCGCGTAGAGGTCCGCGCCCTGCGGGTCGGCGAACCTGGAGGGCTGCTGGATCACCGCGGCGAGATAGGCGCCCTCGGCGAGGGTCAGCTTGCCCACGTCCTTGCGGAAGTAGGCGTCGGCCGCCGCCTGGACCCCGTCGGCGCCCCGGCCGAAGTAGATCGTGTTGAGGTACTGCTCCAGCACCCAGTCCTTCGACTTCGACTGGTCCACCTTCAGGGAGATCATGATCTCCTTGAGCTTGCGGATTATGGAACGTTCCTGACTGAGACCGCTGTAGTAGTTGCGGACCATCTGCTGGGTGATCGTGGAGCCACCCTGAAGCTGCTGCCCGGTGACCGTGGACCACATGGCCCGGAAGGTGCCCTTGAGGGAGATGCCCTGGTCGTTGTAGAACGAGCGGTTCTCCGCGGCGATGACCGCGTTCCGCAGGCTCTGCGGAACCTTGTCCAGGGTCACGCTCTTGCGGTTGACACCCTGCTTGGCCAGCACGGTCTTGCCGTCGCGGTAGAAGATCACCGAGCCCTGCGCGGTGGCTCTGGGCTGCGTGCTGTCCGGGATGGGGGTCATCGCCCACACCACCCCGAGCAGGCCGATCACCGAGATGACACCGACGCCGAAGACGATGAGTGTGATCCGCAGGAGCTTCCTCCTGGGACTGCCCGTCCCGCCCTTTAGCACGCGTGACCCCCCGATCGGATCCGTCGCAGACCCCCACGGTTGCGCGGACCGTTAAGGGTAAACGATGGATAACGGTGTCTGGCCCCTGCTTGGCATGGTACGGCTAGCTCCTCCCCTTGCGTGGGACATCGGCCACCAAAGGCAGAACACGGTATGGCACAGGGGTGTCCAAGGCGATCACCGACGAGGTCCTGACCACGCCCCGGACGTCAACGATCAGGTCAATTACCCGCTGCAGATCGGCATTGCTGCGCGCCACCACGCGGCAGTGCATGTCGTCACCACCGGTGATCGTGTGCACCTCCAGCACCTCGGGGATGGCCGCGAGTTGCACGGCGACCGGGTCGTGCCCGCTGACCTGGCGGATCTGCAGGGTCACGAACGCGGTCACGTCGTAGCCGAGCGCCGCGGGGGCGATGTCCGGGCCGAACCCGGTGACCACCCCCCGGGCGACCAGCCGGTCGAGGCGTGCCTGCACGGTCCCCCTGGCCACTCCGAGCCGCCGCGAGCATTCCAGCACCCCGAGTCTGGGCTCCGCCGCGAGCAGGGCGATGAGGCGGGCGTCGAGCTGATCGATCGTCATGATGTACAGGTGCTCCGCGATGATCGGCAACTGATTGTGCATATTGTGCACTGTTTCAAGTGAGTGTTGCACAAACAGACCAGCAAATCAGAAAGTACTCGCATGAGCGATATCTTTCCGGTGAACGGTATGGACTCCGTGGTTTTCGCGGTGGGCAACGCCAAGCAGGCCGCCCACTACTACTCCAGCGCGTTCGGCATGCGGCTTGTGGCCTATCGGGGCCCGGAGAACGGCAGCCGCGACGAGGTGGCGTACGTCCTCACCTCGGGCGCCGCCAGATTCGAGTTCCGCGGGGCGGTGCGCCCCGGCACCGAGGTCGCCCGCCATGTGGCCGAGCACGGTGACGGCGTGATCGACCTCGCCATCGAGGTCCCCGACGTGGACACGGCCTACGCCCACGCGCTCGCCCAGGGCGCACGTGGGCTGTCGGAGCCGAGGGTGCTGGAGGACGAGCACGGCAAGGTGGTGGTCGCGGCGATCGCCACCTACGGCGAGACCCGGCACACCCTCGTCGACAGGTCCAACTACAGCGGTGTCTACCTGCCCGGCTACCTCCCGGCGGAACCCCTGGTCGCGGCCCCCGACGTGAAGAACGGCCGCCTGTTCCAGGCCGTCGACCACTGCGTCGGCAACGTGGAACTCGGCAAGATGGACGAGTGGGTGGAGTTCTACAAGCGGGTCATGGGCTTCACCAACATGGCGGAGTTCATCGGCGACGACATCGCCACCGAATACTCGGCGTTGATGTCCAAGGTGGTCGCGGACGGCACCCGCAAGGTGAAATTCCCGCTCAACGAGCCGGCGATCTCCAAGAAGAAGTCGCAGATCGACGAGTATCTGGAGTTCTACGGCGGCCCCGGCGTGCAGCACATCGCGCTGGCCACCAACGACATCCTCGGCACCGTCGACCGCATGCGCGAGGCCGGGGTCAGCTTCCTGGACACTCCCGCCTCCTACTACGACGACCCGGAACTGCGCGCCCGCATCGGCGAGGTCCGCGCGCCGATCGAGGAGCTGAAGAAGCGCGGGATCCTGGTCGACCGGGACGAGGACGGCTACCTGCTGCAGATCTTCACCAAGCCGGTGCAGGACCGTCCGACCGTGTTCTTCGAGCTGATCGAGCGGCACGGCTCGCTCGGCTTCGGCAAGGGCAACTTCAAGGCGCTCTTCGAGGCGATCGAGCGTGAGCAGGACCTCAGGGGAAACCTGTGACCGCGGCTCAGAGGTAACCCACAACCGCCTTTGGCTTTGTGATGGCGCTCTTCCGGCAATCACCCATGAATGGGATCAATACCGCCACCACCGGATGACCGGGGATCGGACCCGTGGTCCGATCCCGCTCCGCCGGGGCCGGGCCACCCAGGCCCCGGCCCCGGTCCTCACCACGGCCCCGGCCCGGAACCCGGCCCCGGCTACACCCCCGGCCCCGGCTACGGTCCCGATCCCGGTTACGGCGGGGGGCCCTTCGGCGGGTCCCCCCAGGCCGGGGACATGCGGCTGGGCGGACGATGGCGCCGCCTGTTCGCGGGCATCCTCGACCTCGTCATCATCAGCCTCATCTCCTCGCCGTTCAGCTACCGGACCGTCAGCACCGTCACGGGCTCCGAGGGCTTCGTCACGATAACGCCCCGCGCGGAGACCCTCCTGGTGGCGGTGATCGGCTTTCTGTACTACTGGCTGCTGACCGCCTTCTGGAACGGGCAGACGCTCGGCAAGCGCCTCTTCCACCTGCGCGTGACCGACCTCGGCGGGCGGAGGACCGACGTCGGGCAGACCGCGATTCGCGAGCTGGTCCGGTGGGTGATGTACATCACCTGCTGCCTGGGGTGGATAGACCTGGCTTTCATCCTTTTTCAGTCACGTAAGCAGGCCGTGCACGACATCGCAGCCAGAACGCTTGTCATAGACGCCTGATCGACGCAGGTCAGTCGCGTAGTGTGCCATGCACGAGCTCGGCTCAGCGGGCCGGGGAAGGGGTGTTACGGGTATGGCGTCCAAACGGCTGGCCACCACGGCGACCGCCGCTCTGCTCAGCACGCTCGGGACCATCGGCACGGTCGCCTGTGCCGCGTCGAGCGGGGAGAGCGTCCCTGCGGGAAGCTCCGCGGTGAACTCGACGGCGAATTCGACGGCGAACTCGACGCTGTCGGGCCCCTCCGCCTCCCCCCTGTCCAGCTCCGCCGCCGACAACAAGGCCAGGCCCGGCGCCCCCGGGATCGGCGACCCCGACTTCCCCACCGACGGCAACGGCGGCTACGACGTCGACCACTACCTGCTCAAGCTGGGCTACACCCCGTCTTCCAAGCACCTGGCCGGGACGGCCAGGATCGAGGCCCGGGCCACCCAGCACCTGGCGAGCTTCAACCTCGACCTCTCGGGCTTCACGGTCAGCCGGGTCACCGTGGACGGCAGGCCCGCGAGATTCGACCGGGCCGGAAGCGAGCTCACCGTCACCCCCGCCGAGTCCATCCCGGACGACGCGACGTTCGCCGTCGAGGTCGCGTACGCCGGAGAGCCCAAACCTGTCCGGAACTCCTCCAACCTGGGCACGTACGGCTTCATTCCGACCCGGGACGGCGCGTTCGTCACGGGTCAGCCCAACGGGGCCAAGACCTGGTTCCCCAGCAACGACCACCCCGCCGACAAGGCGCGCTACGACTTCGAGCTCACCGTGCCCGCGGGGCTGACGGCGCTGGCCAACGGCGAGCTCGTCGGCGAGCCGAGGACCGTCGGGGGCAGGACGACCTTCCGGTGGCGGGAGAGCCACCCGATGGCCAGCTACCTGGCCACCATGACGCTGGGCAGGTTCGAGGTGCTTCAGGGCAAGACCCCTGGAGGCCTGAAGAATCTGGCGGCCGTCGACCCGATCTTCCGTGGCTCGCTGCGGAGGTTGTACGACGTGTCGGGCAAGGTCACCGACTACTGGAGCACGCTCTTCGGCCCCTACCCCTTCTCCTCGACCGGGGGCGTGGTCGACGACTTCCCCGCGGGCTACGCGCTGGAGAACCAGACCAAGCCCATGTACGGCGGGTTCGCCCCCGACGACGACATCATCGCCCACGAGCTGGCCCACCAGTGGTTCGGCGACAGCCTCAGCATCAAGCGGTGGAAGGACCTGTGGCTCAACGAGGGCTTCGCGACCTACGCCGAGTGGCTCTGGTCGGAGCACGAGGGCCGGTCCACCACCGAACAGCTCTTCCGCAGGAACTACGCCGCCGCCGCCGACGCCCCCATCTGGAGCTACGCCCCCGGCCGGGCCAGGCCGGAGGACCTGTTCAACAACTCCGTCTACACCCGGGGCGGTATGACGCTGCACGCGCTCAGGCAGCGGATCGGCGATCCGGCGTTCTTCAAGCTCCTGAAGCAGTGGGTCGCCACGCACAAGTACGGGAGCGTCACGACCCCGGAATTCATCGCGATGGCCGAGAAGATCTCCGGCAAGAACCTCGAAGCCCTCTTCGACGCCTGGTTGTTCACCGCGGAGAAGCCGTCCACCTGGTGACGCGGCGGCGGACCTCGCGGGTCGGGCCCGGCCCGCCGTCGGCCTCCCCTGAGAAGCCGGACGAGACATCCCCGCGCCCGCCCTGACCCGGCTGCGAACCTCGCGGGCCGGGTCCTGGTGACTCAGGTAAAGCTGATCTTGTATCCGTCCGTCCGCAGAGAGCCCAGCACCTCCTCGGAGTGCACCGGCCCCCTGGTCTCCAGCTGAAGCTGCACCTCGACCTCGCCGGGGTGCATGCCCAGCCGCTCGTGCACGATGTCGAGCACGTTGGCGCCGAGTTCCGCCAGCCTGGCCAGCAGCGTCGCCAGCGCACCCGGCCTGTCGGAGAGCGGCACCCGCACGGTGAGATAGCGCCCCGCCGCGGCCAGGCCGTGCCGGAGCACCTTGGCCAGCAGCAGCGGGTCGATGTTGCCCCCGGAGAGCACCGCCACCACGGGCGGCTCGAAGACCCGCGGGTGGGCCAGGATCGCGGCCACCCCGGCCACACCCGCCGGCTCGACGACCTGCTTGGCCCGTTCGAGACAGAGCACCAGCGCCTGGGAGATCTGACTCTCGGTGACGGTGACGACGTTGTCGACCAGATAGTGGATCAGCTCGAAGGGCAGCTCGCCCGGGCGGCCCACGGCGATGCCGTCGGCCATCGTCGAGGCGGGCCGGACCTCGACCGGATGCCCGGCGGCCAGCGACGCCGGGTAGGCGGCGGCCCGCTCGGCCTGGACCCCGACGATCCGCACGCCCGGCCTCAGCGACTTGACCGCCAGCGCGACCCCGGCGGCCAGCCCGCCGCCGCCCAGCGACATCACGATCGTGCCGACCTCGGGGAGCTGCTCCACGATCTCCAGCCCGATCGTGCCCTGCCCGGCGATGACGGCGGGGTGGTCGAAGGGATGGATGAACACCGCTCCGGTCCGCTCGGCATGCTCCCTCGCCCGTTCCAGCGCGACGTCCACGGTGTCTCCCGCGAAGATCACCTCAGCGCCGTACGAGCGGGTGGCGGCCACCTTGGGCAGTGGCGCTCCCTGCGGCATGTAGACCGTCGAGGAGGTCCCGACCAGTCCGGAGGCGAGCGCCACGCCCTGCGCGTGGTTGCCCGCACTGGCCGCGACCACCCCTCGCCGCCGCTCACTCTCGGTCAGCCCGGCGATCCTGACGTACGCCCCTCGGATCTTGAAGGAACCCGAGCGCTGCAGGTGCTCGCACTTGAGGTGGACGGGCCCGCCGACGATGCCCGACAGCACGTGTGAGTGGAGCAGCGGGGTGCGCAGGGCGACGTCGGCCAGCGACTCACGCGCGGCGACCACATCCTCATAGGTCACCCGGGACTCCGACATGAGGGCCATCGTACGGCGCGCGCTCGCGCTTTCGCACCGGACCGGGCGGGAGCGCGCCGGACGGGACTCCGGCCACCACCTGCGATCGCCCCCAGTCGCTTACAAGAACTTCACAAGACGGTGCGGGCAGACTCACGAAGATGGGATCGGAATCGGTTCCTGGACAACACGGAGCGCAAGATGTACGCGGTGGCTCACACCGGGGGGGCAGGGTGTCCTGAGATGACGGACGGGCGGTTCACGAAGGAGGAGTACGTCGAATGGGCGAGGCGGTGGCTCGGCGACCGCCCGATCCCCGGCGAGCTGCTGCGGATGGTCGCCATCCAGGCCGCCCGGCCCCTCGACGCGGGCCGGGAGGCCGACCCGCTGTGCGAGATGGAGATCACCGTGCTGGGGCCGGGGAGCACCCACCCGGTGTTCGACGACGACGCCAACCGGGATATCGGCGGGTCCTGGTCGGAGGTGCTGAGCCACCTGTTCCCCGTCGTGGAGACGTTCAACTCGCCCTCGTACGGCGATGGCGTGTACGGATACTGGCTGCACCCGGATGAGCGGGCGGAGCGACCGCCGATCGTCGCGATCGACAGCGAGGGCACCTTCTTCGCGCCGAGGGGCAGCACCCTCCTTGAGGCGCTGATCAACGATTCCGGCGTCGACGGTGCGGCGTTCGAGCGCCTGGCGGACCGGTTCGCCGCCGTCGGCCTGCCGATCTCCCCGCGCAGCCGTGCCGAGATCCCCTCGTCCGCCATCGTCATGGACCCCGAGATCCTGGAGAAGATCGTGGACGCCGAACACCGAGCGGCCCACACCACGAACAGAGCCCTCGCCTCGCGATGACCGTCCGGTCCGAATGGCGGGATCGATCGTTTCTCGGCCCACCCGGCTTCGGCGACGAGCAGCTCAAGATCTGCTGGTCTTAAGGGTGGCCGGCGGATGGGCGGGCGGAGAAGACCAGGACCGAGGCGGTGAAGCCGTGGACGTGGTTGTGGCCGCCCACCGGGCCCACCTCTCCCGCGGCGAAGAACCCGGCCACCCCGATGGGGCCCAGGGTGTCGCGGACGGCGACGGCGTCGTGGTCGGCGCTGCCGAACATGGCCGAGCCCCGGCCGTTGCAGGAGAACAGCAGGGCACCGTCCACCCGGCCGAACTCCTCTCGGTGGGCGTCAAGCAGCTCGTACAGGTCCTCGTCGGCGGTGGCGGCGTCGCGGACCTGGAACCGGACGGTACGCCCGATCTCGACGACGTCGCCGATGGCCACCGCCTCACGTTCGGGGTCGATGCCGAGCACACCCCTGATCAGGAAGTCGCCACGCTCGTGCCGCTCCGCGTACTCGTCCATGGCGATGCCGATCTGCAGCCCCGAGGCGACCAGGTCGCGGTCGTCCTCGTCCAGGGCGCTGACGATCTCCTCCAGCCGCGCCAGGGCGGGCTGCCCCGCGAGTTCGAGCAGCAGGTTGTCCTCGACGGAGGTGACGGCCATCGTCGGGCCGATCGGGCGGCAGCCCTGGCTGACCACGGTGCTGACGTTGAGGTCACCGCTGAGCAGCACCCCGACGGCCCCCTCCGTGTAGATCCTCCCGTCGGCGAACAGCCGCACCGCGCCGCGGCCCTGGATCGCGTTGGCCAGACCGCCGATCAGCGGAAGATCTCCCATGACCTCCTCTGAGCGCTCGACGAAACCGTCGGTGGGGAAGGTGTAGGGGTCGGCGAGCAGGATGGCGGCGTGATCGTCGGGGCCGCGGTCGGGCAGGCCGACCACGACGAAGCGATCGTCGGTCCGCAGCGTGTCGAGCGCGAAGGTCGTCAGCCTGGCCCCGCCGAGGGTGGCGGCCCAGGCGCTGACCGCCGGGGTGACCTCCACCCCCTGCCCGTCACCGATGACCCCGGTGGCGCTGCAGCCGAGGACGGCGGCGCCCGGTGCCATGCTCATCGCACGCAGTCCGGCGCGGGAGACGTCGTCGGGATCGTCCCCGCAGATGAAAAAGCAGAGCAGGTCAGCGGGTCCGGACAGACCGGACAGAGCTTGGCGCACCGCGGTCTCGGCTGCGGCGACCAGATCGGACCCCACTGCGAGGCCATCGGCGAAACGGCTCGTCATCAGCGCCACTCGTCTCGCCTCTCCCTCTTGTCTGACGGCTCGCCCGGGAGTGACCGTGGTCTCGCCCGAAGCTCGCCGTGAAGTTCGTGAATGCCGGAACCCTCTGACGTCCCCCTCCGAGGCCGTCCTGACGCTTGATCCTGAAGTCATCCGGTGTCTTGTCTTGGAGCGATTCTCCCCACTGCCGACACAAGCACTCGTGTCAAGCCCCACACAATAGTCAAGATCCGAAAGAGGGATGAGAGTGCCGGATCGGGTGTTGTGGACGTAGGCTCGATCCCGTGCCTCAAATCCCAGAGCCACGTACTCTGCGCGAGCTGCGCACGAGCGGCCATATTCACCGTACGGTAAAGGCCGAGATCCGTGAGAACCTCCTGGCCCGCCTGCGGGCAGGAGAGTCGCGGTTCCCCGGCATCGTGGGCTTCGACGACACCGTCCTGCCATACCTGGAGCGGGCGCTGCTCGCCGGGCATGATCTGGTCCTGCTCGGTGAGCGTGGCCAGGGCAAGACCCGGTTGATCCGCACCGTGACCGGGCTCCTCGACGAGTGGACCCCCGTCGTCGAGGGCTGCGAGATCAACGACCATCCCTACCAGCCCTCGTGCGTCCGCTGTCGCCGCCTGGCCGACGAGGCGGGTGAGGAACTACCGATCTCCTGGAAACACCGGGACGAGCGGTACGGCGAGAAACTCGCCACCCCGGACACCTCCGTCGGCGACCTGATCGGCGACATCGATCCGATCAAGATCGCTGAGGGGCGCACGCTCGGCGACCCGGAGACCGTCCACTACGGCCTGGTCCCCAGGAGCAACCGGGGCGTTTTCTCCGTCAACGAGCTGCCCGACCTGGCCGAGCGCATCCAGGTCTCGCTGCTCAACGTGCTAGAGGAGCGCGACATCCAGGTCAGGGGCTACAACCTGCGCCTGCCCCTGGACATCCTGCTGATCGCCAGCGCCAACCCCGAGGACTACACCAATCGCGGCCGGATCATCACCCCGCTGAAGGACCGTTTCGGCGCCGAGATCCGCACCCACTACCCGCTCTCGATCGAGACCGAGCTGGTGCTGATCCGTCAGGAGGCCGCTCTCGACCAGGTGGGCGCCGACCTGCCCGACCACCTGATCGAGGTGATCTCCCGCTTCACCCGGCTGGTCCGCGAGTCCACCGCCGTGGACGCGCGCTCGGGCGTCTCGGCACGCTTCTCCATCGCCGCGGCCGAGACCGTGGCCGCCTCAGCCGTCCGGCGTGCGGCGCTGACCGGCGAGGACCACGCGGTGGCCAGGGTCGCCGACCTGCCGGGGATCGTGCACACGCTCCGTGGCAAGGTGGAGTTCGAGGTCAGCGAGGAGGGCCGGGAGACCGAGGTGCTCTCGCACCTGCTTCGCAGGGCGGTGGCCGAGACGTTCCGCGGCACGCTCGGCGGCACGGACCTGGCCCCGCTGCTGGACAGGTTCGCAGAGGGCGTCCAGATCGAGTCGGGGGTGACGGTCCCGGCGGCCGAGCTGCTGCGCAGGATCGGCCCGGTGCAGGGCCTGGCGAAGATCATGTCCCAGCTCGGCATCGGCGACGAGTCGCCCGGCCACGCCGCCGCCGCACTGGAGTTCGCCCTGGAGGGCCTGTACCTCCTGCGTCGGCTCTCCAAGGACGAGGTGGACGGCACGACGACCTACCGCACCTGAGGTGTCTGGCATGAGCTATCGCTATGGCGAATACCGGGACGGGCCCGACCCGCTCGCCCCTCCGTACGACGTCCGTTCGGCGCTGGACCGGATGGGCGACGCGATCCTGTCCGGTTCCAACCCCGCCCACGCCCTGCGGGACCTGCTCAAGGAGGGCCTGCCGGGCGCGCAGAATCGGCGCGGGCTTGACGATCTGCTCCGCGAGGTGCGGCGCCGGCGCCGGGAGCTGCGCGAGCGCGGGCGCCTGGACGGCACGCTGGAGCGGGCCAGGGCACTGCTGGACAAGGCGATCGGCCAGGAGCGGGCCGAGCTGTTCCCTGACCCCTCGGACGAGGCCAGGCTGCGTGAGGCGGAGCTGGCCGCTCTCCCCGACGACACGGCGAGCGCCATCCGGGAACTGGGGGACTACCAGTGGCGCTCGGCCGCCGCCAGGCAGACCTTCGAGGAACTGCGCGACCTGCTGCGCGGGGAGGTGCTCGACAGCCAGTTCCGCGGCATGCGGCAGGCCCTGGCCAATCCCGACCCCGCCGCCATGGAGCGGGTCAGGGAGATGATGTCCGACCTGAACGACATGCTCGACCGGGATGCCCGTGGCGAGCACACTCAGGCTGATTTCGAGCAGTTCATGTCGAAATATGGGGACATGTTTCCGGAGTCGCCGCGGAACCTGGAGGAGCTGGTCGACACCCTCGCCCGGCGGGCCGCGGCCACCCAGCGCCTGCTGGCCTCCCTGACCCCGGCCCAGCGCGAGGAACTGGGCCGGCTGATCGAGCAGACGCTCGCCCAGGCCGGGCTGGACGAGCAGATGCGCCGCCTGGGCGAGTCCCTGTACGCCCGCCGCCCCGACCTCGCCTGGAACACCCCGGAGCGGCTGAGCGGCGACGAGCCGATGGGGATGTCCGACGCGGTGAGCGCGCTGGACGAGCTCGCCGACCTGACCCAGTTGGAGGCCGCGCTCCGCCAGGACTACCCCGGCGCCCGGATGGACGACATCGACGAGGCCGCGATCCGGCGTGCCCTCGGCCGGGCGGCCGTCGACGACCTGCAGGCGCTCAGGCAGGTCGAGCGCGAGCTGGAGCAGCAGGGCTACCTGCTGCGCCGGCGCGGCAAGCTGGAACTCACCCCGAAGGCCGTCAGGCGCCTGGGGGAGACCGCGCTGCGCCGCGTCTTCGCCTCCCTGGAGAGCGGACGCCGCGGCGATCACGACCAGGTGGACGCCGGCTCGGCCGGTGAGCTCACCGGCTCCTCACGGCCCTGGCGGTTCGGCGACGAGCAGCCGATCGACGTGGTCCGCACGGTGATCAACGGCGTCCGGCGCGGAGGGAGCACCGGCGCGGTGACCCTGTCCGTCGACGACTTCGAGGTGGCCGAGACCGAGCGGCGTACGGCGGCGGCGGTCTGCCTGCTGGTCGACCTGTCCTATTCGATGGCGCTCCGCGGCACCTGGGCAGCCGCCAAGCAGACGGCGATGGCGCTGCAGGCGCTGGTGGCCTCGAAGTTCCCGCAGGACTCGGTGCAGATCATCGGCTTCTCCAACTACGCCCGCGTGCTGCAGCCCGACGAGCTGGCGGGCCTGGAGTGGGACATGGTCCAGGGGACGAACCTGCACCACGCCCTGCTGATCGCCGGGCGCCACCTGGACCGCCACCCCGACTTCGAGCCGGTCGTGCTCGTGGTCACCGATGGTGAGCCCACCGCCCACCTGCGGCGCAACGGCTCGGCGGCCTTCGAGTGGCCGCCCACCCAGGAGACGCTGGAGCTGACGCTCGCCGAGGTCGACAAGATGACCCGGCGCAGGGCGACGCTCAACGTCTTCATGCTCGCCGATGACGAGCGTCTGAAGGATTTCGTGAACGAGGTCGGGCGACGCAACGGCGGCCGGGTCTTCTCTCCCGGCGCCGACCGCCTGGGAGAGTACGTCGTCAGCGACTTCCTGCGGGCCCGCCGCACGCACTGACGGGTCCCCGGCCTACCTGAGGGCCCAGAAGTCGGCGTAGCCGTCGAGCGCCAGGTCGAAGCCGTCGTGGTAGTGGCGGTAGGAGCGGTAGCAGGGACGCCACGCCGTGCTGTTGCCGACACCCGCGCGGGCGTCGGCGATCGCGGAGGGGATCCGCCGGGGAGAGAGCAGGAGGCCGCCGCCGAGATAGCGATCGTCGGCGAGGACCGTGGGGGTGCCCGGGTCACCGCTCGCGTAGCGGCCACGGCGCCAGCCGCTCTCCTCGTCCCAGACCAGCGCGTCGCCTCCGGTCAGGCGGACGGTGACGGTGCGCGGGTCACAGGGCCCCTGCCACCAGCTCTCGACCTGGTCACCCAGGGCTTCGACGACGAGGCCGGCATAGTGGGCCGGCTGGTCCCGCCACTCCTCGGTGTACGGCTCAACGTGTTTGACAGCCACGGCTGGCACTCCTTCGTGCCGTCTTATCTCTGTTCGGTGGAAGGCCCGCCCGGCACGACCACGACTTCGCCGCCGGTCTCATCACACGGGAACGGGCTCTGTCGATCCTACTCATCCCCGGGTGTGCTCAGAGCAGGATTCGAAGATCGACCACTCCTCAAACCGTGACCTTTCCGTAACAACGTCTTCGGGACTGTCGCCGTCTACCCAGTAAAGAAAGTTCACCAATTCAAGGGGGAGGAATGAGTCCGATGCTCGCGGGAATTCTCGTGGCACTGATGCTCATTGTCTGCGTCTGCTTCGAGTTGTGCATGGTCCCGCACGGCCGGGACAGGCACGACACCATCGACGGCGAGTGACATCCCCCCGGATGTCCGGCCGACCCGGTCTTCACCGCACCCGCGGGACGACCAAGGGGCCGGAACCCGCCCGCCCGCCCGCCGCACCGGAACCTCCTTCAAAAGATCACTGCAGGTCGGTGACGGCCAAGCGAGCCGTACCCAGAAGAGATCGACGAAGACTAATGTCTGGCGCATGACAGACCTGCTGCTCTGGCTGCACATCGGCTTTTCGATCTTCGCCCTGGGCCCGGTGACCGCCGCCATGATGTCCACTCCCAGATTCATCCGTGCCAAGAACGTCGACGTCCTGCGCTACCTGCACAAGACCACCCGTATCTACGGCCTCGCCTCCCTGGGGATCTTCCTGTTCGGCCTGTTGCTGGGCCGCGAGTTCCTCGGCAGGCCGTACCTGTCGGTCTCCATGACGCTCTTCATCGTCACCTTGGGACTGCTGTTCATGGTGGCCCGCGACCAGGGCGCCGCCATCCGGGTCCTCTCCAGCGAGAGCCCGGAGGACGACGCCAAGGTTCAGGTCGGCCGGATCGCCGCGTTCTCCGGCGTGATCGTGCTGATCTGGATCGTCATCCTGGCACTGATGGTCTGGTTCAACCCGGCCTGAGCACGCCCGCGCTCCTACCCCAGCGCCTGGGTGAGGTCGGCGAGGAGATCGTCGATCGACTCGATGCCGACCGACAGGCGGACCAGGTCACCGGGGACCTCCAGCGGCGAGCCCGCCACGGAGGCGTGGGTCATCCGGCCGGGGTGCTCGATCAGCGACTCCACACCGCCGAGCGACTCGCCCAGGGTGAACAGCCTGGTCCGGTCGCACACCTCGACCGCCTCGGCCTCCCCTCCGGCCATCCGGAAGGAGACCATGCCGCCGAAGCGCCTCATCTGCTTGGCCGCCACCTCGTGACCGGGGTGATCGGCCAGGCCCGGATAGAGCACCGAGGTGACCCGCGGATGGGCGAGTAGCAGATCCACCACCCGCTCGGCGTTCGCGCAGTGGCGGTCCATCCGCACCCCGAGCGTCTTGAGACCGCGCAGCGTCAGCCAGGCGTCGAACGGCCCGGCCACCGCGCCCATCGCGTTCTGGTGGTACGCGAGCTCCTCGCCCAGCCCGGCGTCGCGTGCGACGAGCGCACCGCCGACCACGTCGGAGTGGCCGCCCACGTACTTGGTGGTGGAGTGCACGACAACGTCCGCGCCCAGCGCCAGCGGCTGCTGCAGGTACGGGGAGGCGAAGGTGTTGTCCACCACCAGCAACGCGCCGCAGTCGCGCGCGAGCTGGGCCAGGGCCGCGATGTCCGCGATGCCGAGCAGCGGGTTGGTGGGCGTCTCCACCCAGATGATCCTGGTCTTCTGGGTCACCGCGGCCGCCACCGCCGCCAGGTCGCCCAGCGGCACCGGGTCGTAGTGCAGCCCCCAGCGCTCGTACACCTTGGCGAACAGACGGTAGGTGCCCCCGTAGGCGTCGTTCGGGATGATGACATGGTCGCCCGGCTTGCAGATCGTACGGAGCACCGTGTCCTCGGCCGCCAGGCCCGAGGCGAAGGCCAGACCGCGGCTGCCGCCCTCGACCGCGGCCATGGCCTCTTCCAGCGCCGTCCTGGTCGGGTTGGCCGACCGACTGTACTCATATCCGGCGCGCAGACCGCCCACGCCGTCCTGCTTGTAGGTGGACACCGCGTAGATCGGCGGAACCACCGCCCCGGTGTAGGGGTCGGGTTCCTGACCTGCGTGGATGGCCAGCGTCTCGAATCCTTGGTTCATGGGGTCAACGCTACTCGCAACATTGGCGCCCACAGAGCACGGACAACCGCTCCGCACCGCCCTCCGCGACTCCCTCGGCGCACTCTCCCACTGAGGAGCACGGACAACCGCACCACACCGCCCTCCGCGACTCCCTCGGCGCGCTCCCCGGTGAGGAGCACGGACAACCGTTACGCACCGCCCTTCGTGACTCCCTCGGTGCGCTCCCCGGTAATCCGCGAGAGCAGGACCGGGTCGGCGAGCGTCAGGGCGACGCCGACCAGCAGGCCGACGACCGGCAGCAGAATTCCGACGACAGTCATTTCCCTCTCCCCCTTCGACGTCTCAAGCATCGGTGCGGCCGCCCCGGTACCGCCTCCGCTGAAGGGCCGGTTCGAACCGGGACGGCTCAGCCGAACGGCCGATACGTCACCTCCCCCTTCAGGTTTAGGCTCTGGGACCGTGGGGGAAACGAACCGGCTCGTCTACTGGGTCAAAAGGCTCAGCGAGATCGCGTTGATCGGCTGGCTCCTCCTGCTCCTGCTGCTCGACGTTCTGATCACGACGAGCGCGGGCGGGGAGGCGATGTGGCCGGTTCTGGTGTGCGGTGTGCTGGGCGTCGCGGCGGTGCTGTGGCGCCGCCGCCTGCGGGTCGGCGGGTTCGTCGCCCTGCTGACGGTGTCGTTCCTGTGCAGCCTGGCCGTCGGCGTCGCCGGGGGTAACGGCGGACCCGGCCTGGCCGAGATCGGAACGCTGCTGGTCCTCACCGTCGGCGGGCTGCGCGCGATCGAGCCGGTGCGGCGGGCCGCGCTGTTCTCACTGGCGGCGATGGTCGTGCTGGAGGCCTCCTGTGTACGCCTGAACGAGACGACCGCCAGTGTGGTCACCGGCTTCCTGCTCTTCGTGAGCTGGTCGTTCGCCGCCGGTATCGGCGCCTACCTCCGCTTCCAGCAGGAGCGCCGCAGGGAGGCCGTGGAATCGGTACGGCGGGCCGAGCGCCTGGAGCTGGCCAGGGAGCTGCACGACCTGGTCGCCCACCACATCACCGGGATCGTGGTGCAGGCGCAGGCCGCCAAGGTCGTCGCCGAGCGGAAGCCGGAGGCCGTGATCCCCTCCCTGGAGGCGATCGCCGGCGCCGGGGCCGACGCGCTGACCTCGATGCGCCGCCTGGTCAGCGTGCTCCGCGCGCAGGACGAGGCCACCCGCTCACCGGGCAGCACGCTCATGGACATGCGCACGATGGTCGAGCGTTTCTCCGCCACCGGCCCCCAGGTCGCCTTCGACATCGGTCAGGGCATCACCGACGGCACCGTGGCCCCGGAGGTGATGACCACCCTTCACCGGGTCCTCCAGGAGTCGCTGACCAACGTCCGCCGGCATGCTCCCGGCACCGGCTGGGTCGAGGCGGACCTGAGGCTGACCGACGGCTCCGACCTGCGCGCCTGGGCCGAGAGCAGGCGCGCGGGGAACGGCTGGGAGCCGGGGAACCGGGAAAACACGGCCGGGGACACCGTGCGGCTGCGGGTGCGCAACTACGGCTCGGCGTCCGATGTCAGGATCTCCCACCTCGGCGGCGGCTTCGGCCTGGTGGGCATGGCCGAGCGCGTCGAGGCGCTCGGCGGCAGGCTCATGGCCGGGCCCACCCATTCCGGTGCCTGGGAGGTGACGGCCGAGTTCCCCCTCTGACCCGCAGGGACGCTCCGAACCCCGACCGGGGTCTCCCGGCCGGCGTTCGGGTGGTCTCAGTGATTGGCGAGCTCAGTGGTTGGCGAGGAAGGCCAGCAGGTCCTGGCGGGTGAGCAGCCCGACGGGCTTGCCGTTGTCGAGGACGACCGCGGCGTCGGCCTTCTCCAGCGCCTCGACGGCGATGGAGATCGGCTCCCCCGCGCCGAGCGTCGGCAGCGGCTGCGACATGTGGGCCGCGAGCGGGTCGGTCGGCCGCACCCGGCCGCGGTACAGGGCGTCCAGCAGGTCTCGCTCCAGGATCGAACCGACCACCTCGGCGGCCATGACCGGCGGCTCCTCCTTCATCACCGGAAGCTGCGACACGCCGTACTCGCGCATGATCGAGATGGCCGTGTCGACCGACTCGTACGGGTGGGTGTGCACGAACTCCGGCATACCGGAGTTCTTGCGGGTCAGCACGTCCTTGACCAGACCCTCGTCGCTGTAGGTGGTCAGGAAGCCGTAGTCGGCCATCCACTCGTCGTTGAAGATCTTCGAAAGGTAGCCGCGGCCACCGTCGGGCAGCAGCACCACGACCACGTCGTCAGGGCCGGCCTGCGAGGCCACCCGCAGCGCCGCCACCGTCGCCATGCCGCAGGAGCCGCCCACCAGCAACGCCTCCTCGCGGGCCAGGCGGCGGGTCATGCCGAAGGAGTCCTTGTCGGAGACCGCGATGATCTCGTCGCAGATCGTGGTGTCGTAGGTGGCCGGCCAGATGTCCTCGCCGACGCCCTCCACCAGGTACGGCCGCCCGGTGCCGCCGGAGTAGACCGAGCCCTCCGGGTCGGCGCCGATGATCTTAACCCGGCCGCCGGAGACCTCCTTGAGATAGCGGCCGGTGCCGCTGATCGTGCCACCGGTGCCGACGCCCGCCACGAAGTGGGTGATCCGGCCCTCGGTCTGCTCCCAGATCTCCGGGCCCGTGGAGTGGTAGTGGCTCTCCGGGTTGTTCGGGTTGGAGTACTGGTCCGGCTTCCAGGCGTTCGGCGTCTCCTTGGCCAGCCGGTCGGAGACGGAGTAGTAGGAGTCGGGGTGCTCGGGAGAGACCGCCGTCGGGCAGACCACGACCTCGGCACCGTAGGCGCGCAGCACCGCGATCTTGTCCTGGGCCACCTTGTCCGGCACCACGAACAGGCACTTGTACCCCCGCTGCTGCGCCACGATGGCCAGGCCGATTCCGGTGTTGCCCGAGGTGGGCTCCACGATCGTGCCCCCCGGCCGCAACTCGCCCGACTTCTCGGCGGCGTCGATCATCCGCACCGCGATGCGGTCCTTCACCGAACCGCCTGGGTTGAAATACTCCACCTTCGCCAGCACCTGGGCGGAAATACCCTCCGTCACCTTCTGTAGCCGGACGAGAGGGGTGTTGCCCATCAGTTCGACGAGCGAGTCATGTACGCGCACCGGGATATCACCTCGAAATACCAAAGCTCTGTCAGCTTGTTGTGTTGATCGCCGTGGTCCCATGGGGGTGGCGGGACCTCGACCATGTTCCAAGGCAACGCTACCGCCCCGTACGGAGGGAGCAACGTCACGTGATCTGGACACCCGGGACGGCGCGAGCCGCCCGTCGCATCGCCGCGGCGGCCGCACTGGGAGGGGGAGGCGTCACCCTGCTCGGCGCGGTGACCTACGGGCTGCTGCTGGCCGAGGCTATGGTGGCGCGCCGCACGGTCGGCCGCCCGCACGGCATGGACGGACCGCCTTCCGACGGCGTGTACGGGGCCTTCGGCGGTGAGCCGATCCGGATGGCCATGCTCGGTGACTCCACCTCCGTCGGCCTGGGCACCACGGACCCCGCGGAGACACCCGCCGTGCTGATCGCCAACGGGCTGGCCGTGATCGCCGAGCGGCCGGTGCGGCTGACCGTGGCGGGTAGGTCGGGGGCGACCTCCGCGGAGCTGGGCGACCAGGTCGACGAGGTGCTCAAGGCCCGGCCTGAGATCGCGGTCATTTTCATCGGCGCCAACGACGTCACCTCGCAGACCATACCGGCCCAGGCCGTACGACACCTGCAGAAAGCGGTCCGGCGGCTGCGGGAGGCGGGGGCGGAGGTGGTCGTGGGCACCTGTCCCGACCTCGGCACGGTCAGGCCGATCGCGCAGCCGCTGCGCTGGGTGACCAGGCGATGGAGCCGCCAGCTGGCCGCCGCGCAGACCGTCGCCGTGGTCGAGGCGGGCGGGCGGACCGTGGCCTTCGCGGACCTGCTGGGGCCGGAGTTCGACATGAACCCGTCGGAGATGTTCGGCCTTGATCGTTATCACCCATCTAGCCAAGGCTATCTCCAGATAGCTTACGCAGTGCTACCTTCCGTATGCAGTGCGTTGGAGCTGTGGCCCGAACCTCGCGTCCAGCGCGCTGAGTCGATCTACCTCGCGGCGGCCAAGGCCGCGGAGGAGCCCGGCGCCGAGGTCTCCGCGACCCGTGTCGCCGGTCGAGCGACCGGACCCCAGGGACGATGGGTGACCTTGCTCGGCCGGAGGCCCGGAAAGCGGCCCGACAGCGCCTGAACACGGTCACCCTCCGCCGCGAAGCCGTAACGCCTCGCCCGCATTGGAGTGGAATACCCGTGATCCGGCCCCTCGCGAAACCGGCCCTGGTGCTCGCCGGAGCTCTGACCCTGGGCGGCTGCTCCGGCAGTGAAGCGGCCACCCCTGACCATCCCACCTGGCACAACACCGAGGTGAACGCCGTCAGCCGTACCACCGTCGCCGATGGCGTCGCCATGACGACCTCCATGAAGCCGGACGGCACGCTTGAGGCGGTGGCCGTCGACCTCGCCACCGGCAGGAAGCTGTGGTCCCACCCCTCGACCATGGCGGGCCGCCTGCCGGGGATGGGGGTGCCCGCTCCCGCGATCGTCGAGACCGCCACCGGGCAGACCGTCGCGGTGACGGTCGACCCCGCCAGGCGGGGGCGCTGGAAGGCCACGCTCGTCGGCCTCGACGCCAGAACCGGGGCACGCAGATGGAGCCGCCCGGTGCACTCCACCTTCGGCCCCCAGCGGTGCGGAGCCTTCGTGTGCGTGTCCGAGCACACCGCGCTCGCGAGCGCCCGCGTCGTCGTGCTCGATCCGGTCACCGGCAGGATCGCGTGGAAGCTCCCCGGCATCGCCGAGGTCGAGTGGTCCGACACCTCCCGCGTGGTCTTCCTCCGCCTCGCCCGCCATCCCGTCCTGGAGTCGCACGACCTGAAGACCGGCAAGGTCATCTGGCGGGTCCCCGTCGAGCAGGCCCTCGGCTCCGGGGTCGACCTGTCGGGCGGCTGGTCCTTCGGCGCGACGACGGGAAACCTCGTCGGGTACGTCGCCCCCTACACCAACCCGAAGACGAGCAAGGTCTCGGCCTTCGGCCTGTTCTCCGTCAAGCTCGCCGACGGCACCGTCAACTGGATGCGCCCGTCGGTGGTCCGCGTCTATCCCAGCGGCAGCCCCGGCTTCGCACCGGTGGTCCGCCCGGTCGACCAGCAGGGCCAGTACGGCGGGTTCGCCCGGCTGGAGGCCGACAGCGGCCGGGTGCTCGGCCAGATCTCCGCCGAGCAGGTTCCCGAGTCCGGCTGGTGGCTGGCCTTCCCGCCCCGGATGGAGAAGGTCGGTTTCCTGCGACACGACAAGCCGGGCAACACGTTCGACCTTTCCACCGGCCGCAACGCCGATGTCAAGGACGAGCACGGCTGGTCCTTCTGCGCGACCGATCCCAAACCGCTCGCGCTCAAGGGCCAGAACTCCGGGTTCTACTCGGTGGCCTCGCTGTGCGAGTTCAGGCTGGCCGACGGCAAGCGGGTGTCCGGCCCGGGCGTCCCGCCCGCCTGGTTCACCGGCAGCCAGAACGGCTGGCGGATGTGGCGCGACGAGAAGGGCGGCCTCCACGGGATCAAGGACGGCGACGGCACCTCGCCCGGCATGTACGGCTGACATCCGCGGCCGATGTGTGAGACCGGCACCGGGCGCGACATCCGCAGCCCGTGAGGGCGGTCGACTCGCGACAGTGCCCCGTCCTCGGACGGGGCACTGTGCATCCAGTACAAAGTTCTGTTTCAATGCCGCCCTGGGCGTGGCTTCGGGCATACCGCACGGTACGCTCCGCTGGAGGAGCAGATACGAACCCAGGAGAGCCACATGCCCGAGGCAGTCATCGTCGCGACCGCGCGCTCGCCCATCGGACGCGCCTTCAAGGGGTCCCTCAAGGAGATCCGCCCCGATGACCTGACAGCACAGATCATCCAGGCCGCGCTCGCCAAGGTCCCCCAACTCGACCCGACCACGATCGACGACCTCATGCTGGGCTGCGGCCTGCCGGGCGGCGAGCAGGGCTTCAACATCGGCCGCGTGGTCGCCACCCTGCTCGGCCTGGACAGCGTGCCCGGCACCACCGTGACCCGCTACTGCTCGTCCTCCCTGCAGACCACCCGGATGGCGCTGCACGCGATCAAGGCGGGCGAGGGCGACGTGTTCGTCTCGGCGGGCGTGGAGTGCGTCTCCCGCTTCGCCAAGGGCAACTCGGACTCGCTGCCCGACACGCAGAACGCGCTGTTCGACGACGCCCGCGCCCGTTCGGCCAGGGCCGCCGAGGGCGGCGGCGAGGTCTGGCACGACCCGCGCGAGGACGGCCTGCTGCCCGACATCTACGTGGCGATGGGCCAGACCGCGGAGAACCTGGCCGGGCTGAAGGGCGTCTCCCGGCAGGAGCAGGACGAGTTCGGCGTCCGGTCCCAGAACCTGGCGGAGAAGGCCATCGCCAACGGCTTCTGGGAGAAGGACATCACCCCGGTGACCCTGCCCGACGGAACCGTGGTGAGCAAGGACGACGGCCCCCGCGCCGGCACCACCTACGAGGCCGTCTCGACCCTCAAACCGGTCTTCCGGCCCGACGGCACGGTCACCGCGGGCAACTGCTGCGCGCTGAACGACGGCGCCGCCGCGGTGATCGTGATGAGCGACACCAGGGCGGCCGAGCTCGGCATCACCCCGCTCGCCCGGATCGTCTCCACCGGCGTGACCGGCCTGTCCCCCGAGATCATGGGCCTGGGCCCTGTCGAGGCCTCGAAGCAGGCCCTGGCCAGGGCGGGCATGTCCATCGGCGACGTGGACCTCGTCGAGATCAACGAGGCGTTCGCCGCCCAGGTCATCCCGTCCTACCAGGATCTCGGCATCGACATCGACAGGCTCAACGTCAACGGCGGCGCCATCGCGGTGGGCCATCCCTTCGGGATGACCGGGGCCCGCATCACCTCCACCCTGATCAACAGCCTCGCCTTCCACGACAGGTCGATCGGGCTGGAGACCATGTGCGTCGGCGGCGGTCAGGGCATGGCCATGGTCCTGGAACGCCTCAGCTGAGGCCGGGGCCGGGACCGATCCCCGAGGCCCCGGTCAGCCGTGGACGTCGGGGCCGGCACGGGTGATCGTGATCTTCACGATCACCCGCCGGTCCCGCTCCATGGCGGCCCGGTAGTCGTCCCAGTCAGGGTGCTCACCGGAGATGTCGCGGTAGTAGGAGACCAGGGTCTCCATCGCCTCGGGCAGCGAGATGATCTCCGCGGTGCCGTCGATCTGGATCCATTCGCCGAAGAAGGCGTCGGTGGTCACGCAGAGCGAGAGTCGCGGGTCCCTACGCAGGTTGCGGACCTTGGCCGCGGTCTCCCGGGTGCTGACGATCGGATTCCCCTCCGCGTCGAGCCCCACGGTGACCGGGGAGAGCTGCGGGCGTCCGTCCGCGTGCGAGGTCAGCATGACCGCGCGATGGTTGGCGCGGATGAATCCGCGCGCCTTTTCATGATCCATGAGCTCATCATGGCGCACATGACAGAGCCCGCACCACCAAGGTGGCGCGGGCTTGGCGAAGATAGTCGACTTACAGGTGGCGGGTACGGCGGTGCCGCTCGTGCTCGTGCACTATGGCGGCGGCATAGCCGTGGGACAGCCCGTGCTCGTCCGCGAGCCAGGTGGCGCGCTCATCACAGCGAAGGAACGACGGACCGTTGTCGATTGCTCGGAACCACTCGGGGAGTGCACGTCCCGTGATATCCGGGACCCTCGCGATCAGCTTGCTCTGCGTCTCCATTGAGTGGTTCAACGACATGGGCACCTCCACGGATAGGCTCCTTTGCTCGACAGTGCATCACGAAAGCGCAGATGGCAAGCCCCGAGATGCTCTCTCTCGTCGCGGTTCGTCTATCCCCCGTTGCCTTCCGTTCACTCACACATCCGCTCAGAAAAAAGGAGGCCCCGCCGGATCGAATCCGGCGGGGCCTCCTGGCGTCACGGTCAGTCGCTACTCGAGAAGTAGCTCAGCAGGCGCAGGATCTCCAGGTAGATCCAGACCAGGGTGACGGTCAGGCCGAAGGCCATCAGCCACGAGTACTTCTCCGGGGCACCGGCCCGCACCCCGCGCTCGACCTCGTCGAAGTCCAGCAGCAGGAAGAAGCAGCCGATGAGGATCGCGGCGATGCTGAACACGTAGGCCAGCGGACCACCGGAGCGGATGCCGATGCCGTCCTCGATGAAGAAGCCGGCGAGCAGGTTGACGAGCATGAGACCCATCAGGCCCAGCCCCGCGGCCACCACGAACTTGGTGAACTTCGGCGTCACCCGGATGATGCGCAACGCGTAGACCGTCAGCATGGCACCGAACGCCAGGGCCGTGCCGAGCACCGCCTGGAAGACGATGCCGCTGTACAGGTTGTTGTAAACGTGGCTGATCACGCCGATGGCGACGCCGTACGCCACCGAGTAGCCGAGGATCAGCGCGGGGTTGGTGCTCTGCTTGAACGAGATGATCAGGGCCAGCACCAGGCCGACGATGACGCCGACGATCGCCGCGACCATACCGAGGTTGAGCGCCCAGGCGACCGCCGCCGAGACAACGAGCGTGCCGAGCGTGATGAAGCCACGCACGACCACGTCGTCGATCGTCATCGTCCGCTGTGCGGGCGGCGCGTACGACGGCGTGTTGTACATTCCCTGAAGCTGGTCAGGGGTGGGGGTCGGCATGCCCCATCCCTGCTGATTCCCCTTGGCCTGCCGACTGAATACGGGGTTCTTGCTCTCCATCGCTGCCTCCACGCTGCGACCTACGCGATCAGCGTATTAGATCGGTTGTCACACGGCCGTATCGTGCTGATATCCATGTTGTTCAAGTGACCGTACGGCTACCGCCGATGTTGCCAACGAACGGTCGGCGCGTCTGGTTCCCGGACCTCACATCTCCTTCGCCGATCTCTCGTCGAAAAGGCGCTGCGACGCCTCGACCTCGTCGAGGTTGCGGCGCGCCCACTCGCAGAGACCGGTCACGGTGACCGAGAGGTCGCGGCCGATCCGGGTGAGCACGTATTCCACCTTGGGCGGCGAGGTCGGATAGACGTTGCGCTCGACGATGCCGTCGCGCTCCAGTGCCCGCAACGTCCGGGTCAGCATGCGCTGATTGATCCCCTCGATCCGCGCCTTGAGCCGGGAGAACCGCTGGGCCTCGTGCCCCAGGGCCGCGATCACCAGCAGGGACCACTTGTCCCCGATGTGATCGATCACTTGCCGGGCGATCCCATTGGCCCGAAGCATCGGCTCCAGGTTCGCCTCGTTTCCCATGGTTACTATTTTATACCAGGGTCCCATCGAATCCCAAGCAGTAAGAAAAATCGGCCCGTGACCACATTTGCACTGGTCACGGGCCGATTGTCGAATGGGCAATGCGGTACCCCCGGAGGGACTCGAACCCTCACTCGAACCCTTTTAAGGGGTTTGCCTCTGCCATTGGGCTACGGGGGCGCCTAATCATACGTAACGGACCACTCATGCGTAACTGCTCAAGCCAACCGTCGCATGACTCACTGCTCCAAATCTACGGACCCGCCCTGGATTCGGGAACCCGGTCAAGGAATAGCACACCGTCGGCAACGACGAATCCGGGGGTGGACGCGAGTGTCCACCCCCGGAGAGGCTCAGGTCGTCGCCGCGGCGCGGAACTCCGTACGTGGCTCCTCGATCTCTCCGAGAGAGACGGTCTCGCGCTTGAAGAAGAGCGCCAGGGTCCAGTCGGCCGTCACCCGGACCTTGCGGTTGATCGTGGGCACCCGCGACAGATGGTAGGTGCGGTGCATGAACCACGCGGCAAGCCCGCGGAGCTTGATCCCGTAGACGTTGGCGACCCCCTTGTGCAGGCCCAGCCCCGCGACGGAGCCGACATACCTGTGCCGGTAGTCGATCTGCTCCTTCCCGTGGAGCCTGCGGGTGATGTTGTCGGCGAGGACCTTGGCCTGCCGTACGGCGTGCTGGGCGTTGGGCGCGCAGTACTGGCCCGGGTTGGTCACGTCGGGCACGCCCGCCACGTCTCCGGCCGCGTAGGCGTCCTCGACGCCGACCACGGTCAGCCGGGTGCTCGTCTTGATCCGGCCACGCTCGTCGAGGGGCAGGTCTCCGGCGTTGACGACCGGGCTGGGCTTCACCCCGGCGGTCCACACGATGGTGGCGGACTCGAACTCGTCGCCGTCGGAGAGCTTGACCAGGCCGCCCTCGCAGGAGTCGAGGCGGGTGTTCATCTTGACCTCGATGCCGCGCTCGCGCAGCTGCTCGGCGGTCCACTTGCCCATCTCGGGGCCGACCTCGGGCAGGATGCGGTCGGTGGCCTCCACGAGGACCCAGCGCATGTCCTCGCGGGAGATGTTGCGGTAGTAGCGGGTGGCGTCGACCGCCATGTCCTCCAGCTCCGCGAGCGCCTCGACACCCGCGAAGCCGCCGCCGACCACGACGAACGTCAGCGCCCGCTTGCGCAGGGCCTCGTCGCCGTCGCTCTCGGCCCGGTCGAGGAGCTCAAGCACCCGGTTGCGCAGCGCGATCGCCTCGCCGACGGTCTTGAAACCGATCGCGGCGTCGGCCAGGCCCGGAATGGGGAGCGTACGGGAGATCGAGCCCGCGGCCATGACCACGATGTCGTAGTCGATCTCATGCGCCGTGCCGACGTTGGGCGCGAAGGTGAGGCTCTTGGCGGCGTGGTTGACCTTGGTCACCTTGCCGTTGAGGATCGTCGCCTTCGAGAGCACGCGCCTGAGCGGGACGACCACGTGCCGGGGCGAGAGGTTTCCGGCAGCCGCCTCGGGCAGGAAGGGCTGGTAGGTCATGTGGGACTCGGGGGTGAGGACAGTGATTCGCACGCTTCCTTCGCGCAGTTCCTTGCGGAGCGTGTGCTGCAGGCGCAGCACGGTGTAAAGGCCGACATAGCCTCCACCGACCACCACGATGTGCTTGGAGTTGCGGTCCACTTCGACGCCTTCCTTAAGTCTCGAGGCTTGTGAAACCTTTCACAAGCATACGTGCGTGACCCCGGTCGCGCCAGCCGCAAGCACGGCAACTTATCCGAAATTTCCGCCGACGGTTAGAAACACCCTCTCTTCTTGCGAAAATTTCTGTCGATCTTCTGATTGTGATTGAATTCACAAGTCGCGGAGCGCGTTCGCCCTGGTGAAGAGCTCGTCGAGCATCGGCGCGGTCACCCGGCCGGTGAAGGTGTTCTGCTGGCTGGGGTGATAGCAGCCGAGAAGGTACGCGGGACCTCCCCCGGGGGAGGTGATCTCCACTTCGGCGCCGTGCCCGAAGGGCGGCCTCGGCCGGGGCAGGGCGTATCCGGCGTCCTTCAGCGCGGGCCAGATCGCCTGCCAGGCGAAGCCTCCCAGCGCGACGACCACCCGTACGTCCGCCGAGACCAGGGCGACCTCACGGGCCAGCCAGGGGAAGCAGGTGGCCCGCTCGGCCGGCTCGGGCCTGTTCGCGGGCGGAGCACACCGGACCGCCGCCACCATCCGCGCGCCGACGAGCCGCTGCCCGTCGCCCGCGTGCAGGCTGGTCTCCTGTACGGCCAGCCCCGTCCGGTACAGCGAGGCGAACAGCCAGTCACCACTGCGGTCGCCGGTGAAGATCCTCCCGGTCCTGTTGCCACCGTGCGCCGCCGGAGCCAGTCCGACGATCAGGATCTCGGGCCGCTCCGCGCCCCATCCGGCGATGGGCCGGCCCCAGTAGGTCTCCTCGGCGAACGCCCGCCTCTTGACCGTCGCCACCTCCTCGCGCCACTCCACCAGGCGCGGACAGGCCCTGCAGACCGACTGCGCGGCCGTGAGCTCAGCGAGGCTGCCGCTCTTCTCCGCGAGCTCGCGCACCTCGGCGGGGTCGTGGGCGACGGGGGTGTCGGGCTGGGCGGGATCGCCGGGCCAGCCGGATCCGGGAGGAACACAGGTCATGAATCCGATGGTGCCCGATGCGGGAGACCACGGAGCCCACCGGGCCCCTCGCCTCCCGCAGGCCCGCCGGGGAGGCGAGGCGATCGGAGTGGAAAGGCGACAGGCGGCGCCCGCTGGGTGCGGACGCCGCCTGTTTCACTCCGGACACGTCCCGGCGTCAGCCGCCGGGCGCGCTGTCGCGACTGTCAGGCCATCAGGCGGGAAGAGTCGCGGTGGGGGTCGGAGTGGGAGTCGGGGTCGGAGTGGGAGTGGAGGTGGGCTTGCAGAAGACCTTGCCCACCGCGGTGCCACTGGTCGGGCCATCGTAGATCTCGATCGCACGCTTGGCGTGACCGGACGCCGAAGCGGTCCAGGTGTCGGTCACACTCTGGCTCTGCGCGCCGTGACCGCTGAAGTAGACGCTCTGCCAGTCGCCCGCGACACCGTCGCGGATCCAGCGGTACTTCACGGCGCCACGGACGTGCGAGGCGCTGATCGTGCCGGTGAACGTGCGAGCCACCGGGCAGGTGCCGGCGTAGTCGGTCGGGGCGCTGACGTAGGTGGAGACCTGCGGCGACGTGTCCTTGCACCAGATCTTGAAGTAGGCGCGGTTGGACGAGGTCTCGACCGGGTCGATGATCTCCAGCGCGGCCCAGCCCCTGAAGTCGTCACGGGGCTTGATCACGTGGAAGACCTTGCTCGAACCGTTGACGCGAACGGCGTCACGGTCGACGACGCGGCCGTTGACGACCCACTGGTAACGCACCCAGCGGGAGCCGGAGGTGTTGATCCGACCGATCAGGGTAGCCTCGCAGTTACCCTCGTCGACCCACACCTGTGCACCGACACCGGGCCTGACGACCTCGTGGTCGTCCTCACCGGCGCCACAGGAGACCGAGAAACGGCCCTTCGCGGAGGTGGCGGCACGCGGAGCCAGGAGCTGGATGGCCTGCCAGCCCTTGACGTCGCCCTTGAAGGTCGCCTTCTCCTTGACGGTGAAGCTCTTGACGCCCTTGCCGCGGAAGGTGAAGGTCTGGACCTTGCCCTTGGATCCGTCTCCGCGCAACCACCGGTAGGCGACGGTGGTCTTGGCCTTGACGGCCTTCACCTTGATCTTCGAGGAGAAGGTCACCTTGACCGGGCACTCACCCTCGTACTTCGAGGGAGACGCCTTGGGAGTGCCCGCCCACACCGCGGGCTTCGGCTTCGGCTTGGCGACGGCCGCGACCGTCTGACCCGATCCACTGGCCGCCGCTGCGGGCGTGGCCAGCATGCCTACTGCCATGGTTGCCAGCATGGCCGCGCTGGCTCCTGCTGCGGCTAGCTTTCGTGCTAGTCCGGACTTCATGAGGGGATGCTCCGTTCGTTGGGAAGCAAGATTTGCCCTGGAGACGGTTGCCGCCCCGACAACAAGCTGTGCCGGGCCCACGGCAAAGTCCCACTAAAGCTTCTTTACCTAACCATAAACGGGAAGCTTTCCTCAATACTCCCTAAACGGGTGAATTGTCTAGGTCTTGTTATGAGGTGGCTACGGACCACGCGATGCCGTCGAGGATGTCGCGCTCGCTGGCGACCACATCGCCGAAACCGTAACGGGTCACTATCCGGTCGAGGATGAGCGCGCCCGCCCCGATCACGTCGACCCTGCCGGGGTGCATGACGGGAATCGTCGCCCGCTCCTCAACGGTCATTCCAAGCAATCTGCCGGCGATGTCATGCACCTGACCTGCGGTAATTCGCGAATGGTGAATTTTCTGCGAATCATATTCAGACAGCCCGAGCGCTATTCCGGCGACCGTGGTGACGGAACCGGCAAGCCCGACCAGCGTCAACGCCCGTTCCACCGGCACCTCGGCCGCGACCCGGTCGAGCGCCTCGTCGATGTCGGCGGTCACCGCCTCGACCGCCTTCGCCGACGGCGGGTCACCCGCGCCGCGCAGGTGGCGCTCGGTCAGCCGGACACACCCGATGTCGACGGAGAACGCGGCCTCCACATGCGTCGAGCCGAGCACGAACTCGGTCGAGCCGCCGCCGATGTCGACCACGAGGTACGGGGGGCGAGTGCCTTCGGGTGCGGGCAGTCCCGTCTCGGGCGAGAACCGCACCAGCTCGCGGGTGGCCCCGACGAACGACAGCTCCGCCTCCTCGACGCCCGTGATCACCTCGGGCTCGACGCCGAAGATCTCGCGTACGCCGTCCACGAAGTCCTGCCGGTTTACGGCGTCCCTCGTCGCACTGGTGGCGACCACGCGGACCGAGGTGGCCGCGTGCCGGTCGATGAGCTCGGCATAGCCGCGCATGGCGGTGAACGTACGCTCCAGGGCGTCCGTCGCCAGCCTGCCGGTCTCGTCGACCCCCTGCCCCAGCCGGACGATCTCCATTCGGCGCTCGACGTCGATCAGCCTGTCCCTGCCGACCTCGGCGATGAGCAGGCGGACGGAGTTGGTACCGCAGTCGATCGCGGCGACGCGGATCACTTGCTCTCCTCTACGTCTTCGACGTCCACACACGGCCCGGCGGCCCACCACTCGCCGAGCGCGTCAAGGGCCTCACGGCCGAAGGGGTTGCTCCCCGGCACCGCGAGCTCGTGCCCGACCAGGGCGTGCAGGCATTTGACCCGGGTGGGCATGCCCCCGGTGCTCTGCATGTCGCGGGGCAGCGGCTCCAGGCCGTCCGCGGCGGCCGCCTTGTCACGGCGCGCCACGTAGTCCTCGTGGGCGGCCCGGTACGCCTCGGCCAGCTCCGCGTCGTCGGCGAGCCTGGCCTGCATCTCCCGCATCATCCCCGAGGTCTCCAGCGTGCCGATGGCCGAGGCGGCCCTGGGACACGTGAGGTAGAACAGGGTCGGGAAGGGCGATCCGTCGGGCAGTCTCGGTGCGGTCTCGACGACGTCGGGCAGCCCGCACGGGCAGCGGTGCGCCACCCCTCGCAGTCCTCGCGGCGCCCGGCCGAGCTGTCGCTCCACCGCCGCCACGTCGCGGTCATCAACCATTCGTGACACCCCCAAGAAGATGACAACCAGGGTATCGGCGTCACCCGGCGGCCCTGGCCGCCTTCTGCCCGGTGCCACTGTCGGCGGCCTTGACCGAGTCCCACAGCGTCTCGTACCACGGTGGTTTGGCGACCGCCCTCCGCTCACCGGCCGTGTTCCTGCCCGGCGCGGGCGACTCGCCCATGACGACGTAGCACTTCTGCCCGGGGTCGCAGTAGAAGAGCCGTTCCCTGCCCTGCCGCTTGATGAAACCGGGGTCCAGGAGCTGCTTGTGGCGGTCGTCCAGGGCTTTGATCGCGGCGATCTCCCTGGCCTTCTCCTGCTCCAGCTGGGCGATCTGGCGGCGCTGGGCGACGTACTCCCTGATGGGGTAGGCGAGGCTCATGGCGATCGCGCACACCACGATCGCGAGGACCGCGGCCCGTCCCGTCAACTGCGGCCGTGTCGCCATGCGCCCCTCCTCGTCCCCACGTTCTCGCGGCCTCGTCCACCGTTCCCCGCCCACCGTGCCCCGCACAGCGGCTCCGACACCGGCGGTCGCCGATCTCCGCACCTGGGGAACGCCGGACCGCGACCGGCATTCCCGAGGTGCGGCCCGTGCTCGGAACGGGTGCGAGCCGCCAGAAGAAACTACCGCCGGAAACGCGGGAAGGCCGCCCGACCCGCGTAACGGGCCGCGTCGTCCAGAAGCTCCTCGATGCGGAGCAACTGGTTGTACTTGGCCACCCGGTCGGAGCGGGCCGGGGCGCCGGTCTTGATCTGGCCGCAGTTGGTGGCCACGGCGAGGTCGGCGATCGTGGTGTCCTCGGTCTCGCCGGAGCGGTGGCTCATCATGCAGCGGTAACCGCTGCGGTGGGCCAGGTCCACCGCGTCGAGGGTCTCGGTCAGGGTGCCGATCTGGTTGACCTTGACCAGCAGCGCGTTGGCGGTGCCCTCGGCGATGCCGCGGGCCAGGCGCTCGGGGTTGGTCACGAACAGGTCGTCGCCGACCAGCTGGACCTTGTCGCCGAGGGCGCGGGTGATGGCGTTCCAGCCCTCCCAGTCGCTCTCGTCCAGCGGGTCCTCGATGGAGACCAGCGGGTAGTTCGCGACCAGGTCCTCGTAGAAGGCGATCAGCTCGGTGGCGGACAGGCCCTTGCCGTCGATGGTGTAGACGCCGTCCGAGTGGAACTCGGAGGCGGCCACGTCGAGGGCCAGCGCGACGTCCTCGCCGGGCACGTACCCGGCCTTCTCGATGGCGACCAGGATCAGGTCGAGCGCGTCACGGTTGGAGGGCAGGTTCGGAGCGAAACCACCCTCGTCGCCGAGGCCGGTGGCGTAGCCCTTCTCCTTCAGCACCGCCTTGAGGGCGTGGTAGACCTCGGTGCCCATCCGCACGGCCTCACGGAACGTCTCCGCCCCGATCGGAGCGATCATGAATTCCTGGATGTCGACGTTGGTGTCGGCGTGCGCGCCGCCGTTCAGGATGTTCATCATCGGCACGGGCAGCAGGTGCGCGTTCGGCCCGCCCAGGTAGCGGAAGAGCGGCAGCTCGGCGCTGTCCGCGGCGGCCTTGGCCACGGCGAGCGAGACGCCCAGGATCGCGTTGGCGCCCAGACGCGCCTTGTTGGGCGTGGCGTCCAGGTCGATCATGATCTGGTCGACGCTGCGCTGCTCGGTGGCGTCGAACCCGAGGATCTCGTCGGCGATCTCGTCGGTCACGCCGAGAACCGCCTTCTCCACGCCCTTGCCGCCGTAGCGCTCGTCGCCGTCACGGAGCTCGACGGCCTCGAACTGGCCGGTGGACGCGCCGCTGGGAACCGCGGCGCGCCCCTGGCTGCCGTCGTCCAGGAGGATGTCGACCTCGACCGTCGGGTTACCCCGGGAGTCAAGGATCTCTCGGGCGGTAACGCCCTCGATGGAAGCCACGAAGCGCTCCTAAAGTCGCAGGACAGTTTGCCTCAGAAGCGTACCGAGATCTACTTGCCGATACGGCGACCGGGACGCCTCCGAACAATGTTCGCGCAATTTCCGTATGAGGACCCGAAGGCGCTCCGCCGCCGACGCCTCAGATCCCGCCGGTAACTGGACCGAGGAGACCATCCCAAGGAGCCCCTGGGGACGTGCCCCATGCCTCCCTTTGGGGGACTCCCCGTGAGGCCGCGCCGGCGACTGGACTGAGGAGAGCGGGGCCGTGAGGCCGCGCCG
>NZ_JBEXGU010000088.1:0-37100 GCF_040607515.1 Streptosporangium sp. NPDC005286
GCTTCACTGTCCCGCACACTGCCCCCCGGCGAAGAATGGTTCGCAACGTCGTCCCATAGTCGCTGGAAACCCGGCTCCGCCTCGTCACTCGTGCGGAGGATCTCGGCTCAGCCAAAAGCGGGACACTCTCCGTCCCCGCACTGTGTCTCTCCTGCGACCGGTGCCAGGAAAGAGCCGGTCAGAGCCTGCCGACCGCTGGAGCCGGACAGGCTGGAGCCGAGCCGGGTCGTGCCGGCCCTGTCCGACCCCGGCTCTCAGTCATCTTCCAGCGGCGTCCACGCCGCGATCGGCTCTTCCGGTTCCCACTCCCGGCGTACCAGCGTGCTCCCTCGTCCAACCGGCCCCCGAGATCGGCAACACCGTCGAACTACGGAGCCCCGCCATCGGCCGGTACGACCGACTCGTGACGATCACGAATCGCGACCGTGGTCTGTCGCAGAGCTACTTGGCGGCCGGAGCCATGGGGGAGAAGATCGCCGAATCGGGTCTGCCCGGCCAGGCGGACCGCCGCTAGAGGCGGGGGCGGGCGCCCAGGTGCGAGATGGCCCGGGAGGCCAGGTGGCAGCCGGAGGCCAGGGCCTCGGCCGGGGGCTTGCCACCGAGCCAGGCCGGCAGGAAGCCCGCGGTGAAGGCGTCACCGGCGCCGGTGCCGTCGACCACGCGTTCCACGGTCCCGGCGGGGACCTTGATCGGGTCGGGGCGGTTGTTGCCGTACCAGAGCGCGCCCTCGTCGCGGAGCTTGACGACCACCTGCGGGAACCAGGCGGTGAGGACCTTGGCGGCGGCGGCGGGATCGTCGCGGCCGGTGAGGACCTTCGCCTGGTCGGTGTTGGCGAACAGCAGCTTGGCGCTCTGCGTCCACTCCAGGAAGGGCTCGGCGCCGGTGCGCTCCAGGGGAGCGGAGGAGGAGCAGTCGACCGAGACGGACATCCCGGAGCGACGAGCCATCTCCAGCGCCGCCATACCGGCGTCGCGGGAACCCTCGTTGATCAGCGTGTAGCCGGACAGGTGCAGGTGCCCGCCCTGGGAGAACAGGTCGCGGGGCAGATCCTCGGGGGACAGGGCCGCGTTCGCGCCGGGGTCGGACAGCATGGTGCGCTCGCCCTTGTGGGTGACGAGCACCACGCAGGTGCCGGTCGGTCGCTCGGGATCCATGACGAGGCGGGCGTCGACGCCGTAGCCCATCAGCTCCATGTCGCGGTTACGGCCGGTGATGTCGGCGCCGCGCCGCCCGATGAAGGCGACCTCCGTGCCCTCGACGGCGAGCCAGGAGGCGATGTTGGCCCCTGAACCACCGCCGTGCATGGTGACGACCGCCGGTGTGTCGCTGGCCCTCGCCAACGGGTAGCGAGCTCTCGCGACCGCGTCGGTCATGAGATCGCCCACCACGACCACCCGCGTCATGATGTCACCACCTTGCTGCCTTCGATGCCGACGTGCCTCTGGCCGTGCTTCAAGCCGTACCTCTAGCCGCGAAAAACTTAACAGCTTCCGGCCAGGGTATGGGGTCTTGACCAGACACCGGACCATAGTCGATGCACAAGCGTTGCGTGAATTCGTGCCGCTGGTCCGTCTTGTGAGATTCGCGTCTACTCTCGGGGCTGTGGAGGTTGCTCAGTACCCTGCTCACTGGGAGGCGGACGTCGTCCTGTCGGACGGCGGAACCGCCCACGTGCGCCCGATTCGGCCCGCCGACGCCGACCGGTTGCGTTCCTTCTACAGCCGGCTGTCCGCCGAGTCGATCTACTTCCGCTTCTTCGGCCCCCGGCCGCGGCTGTCGGATCGGGAGATCACCTGGTTCACCAACGTCGACTACGTGGACCGCGTGGCGTTGATCGCCACGATCGGCACTGAGATGGTGGGGGTCATCCGCTATGACCGGATCGAACCCGGCGAGGCGGAGGTCGCCTTCCTGGTCGAGGACGCCCACCAGGGCCGGGGGGTCGCCTCGGTGCTCCTCGAACACCTGGCCGCCACCGCCAGGGAGCGGGGGATCGCCCGCTTCGTCGCCGATGTGCTGCCCGCCAACCAGAAGATGATGGCGGTCCTCAAGCAGGTCGGCTACACCGCGCAGAGCAGTTTCGCCGACGGCGTGGTCCGGATGACCCTCGATCTCACCCCGACCGAGACCGCTCAGGAGGTGACCGCCTCCCGCGAGCACCGCGCCGAGTCCCGCTCGATCGAGCGCCTGCTCTCGCCGGGCTCGGTGGCGGTCGTCGGAGCGGGCCGCGAGCCGGGCGGCGTCGGTCAGACCGTGCTGCGCAACCTGCTCGGCGCCGACTTCACCGGTCCGGTCTACCCCGTGCACCGCGAGGCGCGGGCCGTGGCGGGGGTGCGGGCCTACCCGAGTGTGACGGACATCGACGGGGAGGTGGACCTCGCCGTTCTCGCCGTACCCGCCGACGGGGTGATCGACGTGGTCAAGGAGTGTGCGGAGAAGGGGGTGCGCGGGCTGATCGTGGTCTCCTCCGGATTCGGCGAGACCGGCCCCGAGGGGCGGGCCAGGCAGGACGAGATGGTGCGCATCGCCCGCGCGTACGGCCTGCGGGTCGTCGGCCCCAACTGCCTCGGCGTCGCCAACACCGACCCATCGGTACGCCTGAACGCCACGCTCGCCGCCACTCTCCCCGAGCGCGGCAGGGTCGGCTTCTTCAGCCAGTCCGGAGCCCTGGGCACCGCGCTGCTGCAGCGGGTGGCCCAGCGGGGCATGGGCATCTCCTCGTTCGTCTCCGCGGGTAACCGCGCCGACGTGTCGGGCAACGACCTGCTCCAGTACTGGGAGGAGGATCCGCAGACCGACGTGATCCTGCTCTATCTGGAGTCGCTGGGAAACCCCCGCAAGTTCGCCCGCCTCGCGCGGCGTATCTCGCGCCGCAAGCCGATCGTGGTCGTCAAGAGCGGCGGCACCACCCAGGGCGTGCCCACCGGTCACGCCGCGCCCGTGCTCGGCCTGCCGGACACCGCGCTCAGCGCGCTGTTCGAGCAGGCGGGAGTGATCAGGGTGGACGACCTGATCCAGCAGTTCGACGTGGCGCAGCTACTGGCCTACCAGCCGTTGCCCGCCGGGCCCAGGGTCGGCCTGGTCGGCAACTCCGACGCGATGGCGCTGCTGGCGGCCGACGCCTGTGTGCGGGTCGGCCTGGCGCCCAGACCGCCGGTCAACCTTGGCGCCCGGGCGGGCGCCGCCGAGTTCGGCGCGGCCCTGGCCTCGGTGCTCCCGGACGTGGACGCGGTGGTCGCGATCTACATGCCGCCCATCCCGGGCAACGCCGAAGAGGTCGGCGCCGAGCTGCTGCGAGCCTCCAGGGACTGCGGCAAACCGGTGCTGGCCATCTTCGAGGGCAAGATCGGCATGCTCGGGGAACTGCGGGTCGGCGCCACCCCCGAGCGGGGCTCCATCCCCTCGTACACGGCGCCGGAGGAGGCGGTCCGCGCGCTCGCCCATGTGGTGCGGCACGCGCGCTGGCTGGAGCAGCCCGCGGGGGTGCCCGAGGAGATCGAAAGCGTCGACACCGGTGCGGCACGGAGCCTCGTGCTCGCCGCTCTCGGCGACGCCCCGGCCGAGATCGACGCCTCGCAGCTGCTCGCCTGCTACGGGGTGGAGGTCTGGCCGTCGGAGACGGTGACCTCGCCCCAGGAGGCGGTCGACGCCGCGACCAGGCTCGGCTGGCCGGTGGTGCTGAAGGCCGCCGGAGCCGAGGCGGCCAAGCGCGCCGGGACCGTGCGCCTGGGACTGTCGGGACCCGACGGGGTGCGTGACGCCTACGCCGACCTGACGCGCCAACTCGAACCCGAGGCCGTGCTCACGGTGCAGCGGATGGCTCCGCAGCCCGCGGTGCCGACCGTGGCCGGTGTGATGGAGGACCCCGCCTTCGGCGCGGTCGTCTCCTTCGGGCTCGGCGAGATCACCGCACGGCTGCTGCGCGACGAGGCGTACCGGCTGGCGCCGCTGACCCGCGAGGACGCGGCGGCACTGGTGAGGTCGCCGCGCGCCGCCCCCCTGCTCCTCGGCGAGTACGGCTACCCGCCGGTCGCGGTCGAGGCGCTGGAGGACCTGCTGATCCGGCTCGGACGGCTGGCGGACGACCTCCCCGAGGTGGCGCGGCTCACCCTCGACCCGGTGCTGGTGGGGGAGTCAGGGGTGACCGTGCTGGGCGCCCGGGCCGTGCTCCGCAGCCACCGGGGACCGCGTCCCGACGGCGGCCCTCGGCGCCTCGGCTAGCGTGCTCTCCCGCAGGGCCCACGGCGGGAGAGCACGGCGCACCCCGGCCTCGGTCAGGTCGCGGGCGTCGCGGGGACGATCTGGACCGTGCTGGCGACGGTGGCGGTCGCAGGGCGGGTCCCGGTGGGGACGGCCACGGCCTCGACCGCCCTGCCGGAGGCGGTCAGCGTGCCGGTGGCGTCCCTCGCCACGGTCACGCCGACCGTGATCCGGGGAAGCTGGAAGCCGGGGGAGGCCAGGTCACGCGTTTCGCAGCCGACGCTGCCGGCCGTGATCCGGCATCTCCAGCCCGAGCCGGAGGCCCGTACCGGGGTCAGGCCCGCGGGGAAGTAGTAGGTGACCTCGGTCGGGTACCCGATCCCGCCGGAGGCGGGGTCGGCGGTGACGTCTATGGAGAACGTGCCGGTGCCACCCGCCTCGAACGGGCCGTCGTGGACCGTGGTGAGGATCAGGTCGCCGGGGAACCTCGCTCCCAGGGCGGGCGGCGCGCCCGCGACGGCCGCCGCGACGGTCAGCACGAGACCGATTCGTCGCATCGGCCAGCGTCCCGCAGGATCTGGACGTTCATCGGTCATATTTCCTCATCCCCCGATTCCACTGGGAATCCACCGCCTCCAATTCCGATGCGGTGAAAACATGCTCGGATTTGCAAAACATTCGCCGAATGCGGTGAACCGCCCGTCGCTGCGGCTCGGGACGGCAGGCGTGCCACCGCCACTGCTCCCGGTAGCCCCGAAAGGATCACGCCAAACCGATCGAAGGGAAAAGTCGAGGGCCGGTGAGGACGTCCGGCGGCGCCCACGCGGCCGGGAAGGGCCGTGGTGGGGCGGATCACGATTTGCACCACCTGCCAAAGGTCGCGCGCTCCCGGTGAAAGCGTTGCCCCGGACAGGGCAGGATGGACCTATGAGGGAAACCCGACTCTCGTCCGCCGGCCTGCGCGACGCCATCGACCGCAGTGGCTACTATCCCGATCTGGTCGCCGACGCGGTCGAGTCCGCGCTCGGCAAGGAGCAGGTGGGCGCCTACGTCGTGCACCACGAGGCCACCTTCGACCCGGCCATGGAGGTGCGCAGGCACGTCACGGTGCTGGTGCTCTCACCCACCCGGCTACTCGTCTGCCACACCGACGAGCACCCGCCCGTGGAGGGGGTGTCGGCGTCACACGCCTCCACGACCACCGAGGCCGTGCGTCTCAGCCGGATCCAGTCGGTCGCGGTCACCAGGGTCGTCCCCGACCCCGCCTCCTACGTGCCGGGCGTGCCGCCCACGGAGGTCACGCTCACGATCGGCTGGGGTGCCATCTCCCACGTCGACCTGGAGCCGGCCACCTGCGGTGACGAGAACTGCGAGGCCGACCACGGGTACACCGGTGCGATCACGGCCGACGACCTCTCCCTGCGGGTGAGCGAGGCGGCCGACGGGCCGGAGGCCGTCTCCCACGTGCTGGCCTTCGCCAAGGCGCTGTCGGAGGCGACGGCCCGCACGGCCGCCTCGTGAGGGCCCAGATCCCCGCGTACGGCACGGCCACTCTCGCGGACCTCTCCTCCTCACTGCTGGCCGCGGTCGGGATGGACGGCGACAACCCCCTGGGCCTCGCCCCGGCCGAGCGGGTTCTGCTGTTCCTCGTCGACGGCATGGGCGCCGAACTGCTCCGCGCCCACCCGGAGACCGCGCCGTTCATGTCCGCCATGCTCGACAGGGTGCTCACCGCGGGCTTCCCCGCCACGACCGTGACCAGCCTGGCCACGCTCGGCACCGGCCTGCCGCCGGGCGAGCACGGCATGCTCGGCTACCAGCTCGCCGTGCCCGGCACCGGCTACATGCTCAACTGCCTGCGCTGGACCGCCCAGGGCCCCCTCGTCGAACCCGGCGACTGGCAGCCCGCTCCGACCGTGTACGAGCGTGCGGCGGCGGCCGACATCCCGGTCAGCTACATCGGCCCGGCCAAGTTCGAGACCACCGGTTTCAACAGGGCCGTCTACCGGGGTGTGCGCTTCGTCGGTGCCGACGAGGTCGACGACCGGATCGCCGGGGTCCGCCACGCGCTGACCGAGCCCCGCGCCCACGTCTCGGTCTACTACGGAGACCTCGACTCCATCGGCCACCGGACCGGCTGGGGCTCCCCGGCCTGGCTCGACCAGCTCGCCCGGGTCGACCGGATGGCCGAGCGACTGGCCGAGACGCTCCCGCCCGGCTCGGCGATGTACGTCACCGCCGACCACGGCATGGTCAACGTCACCGAGCGCGTCGATGTCGACACGCTCGGCGTGCTGCGCGAGGGCGTCGCACTGCTCGGCGGGGAGGCCAGGGCCCGTCACGTCTACACCGTCCCCGGCGCCGCGGAGGCGGTCCTCGACACCTGGCGCGACATCCTCGCCGGAAAGGCATGGGTGGCATCCCGCCAGGAGGCTGTCGAATCCGGCTGGTTCGGCCCCAGGGTCCGCCCCGAATGGCTGCCCAGGATCGGCGACGTCCTCGCCGTTCCGTACACCGACTGCGCCATCGTCGCCTCGGTCGCCGAGCCGCAGGAGGCGGCCTTCGTCGGCTGTCACGGTTCGCTGACACCCGCCGAGCAGCACGTTCCCCTCCTGGAGGTGAGCACCAGATAGACCCGCGCTACGCCGGATCGTGGGCCGGTCGAGTGACCGGTTCCCCGAGGCCTGACGCCACCGGCTGATCCCCGCACCCGAAGCAGACGAAGCCCGCCACCCCGGTCTTCCCGCTCGCGGTGGCCAGTGCCCGTGCGGGCGGGGCGCCGGCGGCCAGCGACCCGTGGAAGGCGGTCATCAGAGCCAGCGTCTCCTCGTCGCGCACCGGCACCAGGCTGGCCACCACGCACCGCGTCCCCAGCGACAGGAACGTGCCCGCCAGCCCCAGCGGCGCCCCGTCGGCCGGGGCGTGCGCCATCCCCGCGTCACACGCCGACAACACCACCAGGCTCGGCGGGGTGCGCAGCCGGAGCAGGTCGTACGCCATCAGCGGGCCGTCGTCGAGATCGATGCTCGACAGCAGCGGGCTGCGCGGGGAGAACATTCCGTGCGCGGCCAGATGCGCCACGTCCGCCCGCTCCAGCGCCGTCATCACCTCCGCCCGCCGAGCCGCCACCCGCTCGGTCCCCGGATGGCACTCGCCGACCATGCGGGCCTCGGCCTCCGAGCACCGCAGCCCCGGCCCCGCCACCGTCACGACACGCCCGTCCCGCACGACCGGCACCTGCCTGCCGGCCAGCCAGGCGGCGGCGCTGGCAGCCACGCTCACCGGCCGGTCCGCGTTCATCGGCAGTAGCGGCCAGGGCAGGATGTGCAGCGTTCCCGTCGGCACGATCACCAGCGGCCGGTCGCCCAGCCGGTCACGCAGCGGGCGGAAGAGCAGCCGTTCCAGCTCCGCGGCCTCCGCGCCGGACTCCGGAGCCCTTCCATCGAGCAGGTGTGTCCTGCGCAGCCCGTACCGGAGGCGGACGGTGGCCTCGGCGACGGTCGCGAACGGGCCGAGGCGGCGCAGCGTCACACGCTCCCCGGTGACCACGACGGCGGCCAGTTCCGCCTCGTGGCGGACGAACTCCACCAGGACCGACTCCCCGAGCGCCGCTCGCAGCGCGGCCAGGCCGGGCGCGAGCGGCCGGCCCGCGCCCCCGGTGACCGCCCGCCACCGCTCGGCCCACGCCAGGACCGTGCGGCCTCGCCCGGTCCGCATGGCGAGGGCCAGCCCGAACTCGGCCAGCGGCTCACCCTCCCTGGCGGCGTGCGCGCGCATCACCGGGTCCTCGAACGCCTTCGTTCCGGCCCCCACCTCCGCGAGGCCCGCCAGCACCGCCGCGAACGCCCCCCGCCGGTCGCCGGCCAGGAACCGCCGCAGTGCCGTCGCCTGGCGGGCGACCACTCCGCGACCCGAGCGGGCGAGGAGGGCCAGCTGGCCTTCGGCGGACGGCCGGTCACCCAGCCGGAGCGCGATCTCGGCGGCGCTGAGCCTGAGCGCCGCCGAGGCATCCCGGTGCCCGGCGGCATCGAGCGCCTCGGCGCACGAGAGCATCTCCGGCACCGTCGCCGGTAACTCGGCGGAGGACGGGTCCAGCGCGAGCCGGGCCCGCAGCAGGATCTCTTCGGCGAGCGGCGTCAGGACCGTCCGCCCCTGCGCGGCCAGCTCGCGGGCGGCCAGCTCCGCGCTCTCCCGGGCACGGCGCGGATCTCCGGTGCGCAGCTCGACCCTGGCGAGCAGGAGGCGGGCCTCGGCCAGGGTCACCCCGGCGCCCGCCGCCGCCAGCTCGGGAACCGCCATGTCCAGCAGCGCCCGAGCCTCGCCGGGCAGGTGGGCGGTGACCAGTGCCTCGGCCAGGTCGCAGCGGACCGTCGCCAGCCGCTCCGGGTAGTCGAGCAGGACGTCCTGGGCGCGCCGGTAGGCGGCGAAGGCGGCGGGCAGGTCGCCGCGCCGCGCGGCCAGGAACGGCAGGTTGCCCTCGGCGAGCGCGAGCACATGTTCCAGGCCCGCGTCCCTCGCCAGCTCCGCGCACCGGCCCAGGTCGGCCTCCGCCGCCTCGAACTCCCCGAGGAACACCCGGGCGAGCCCGCGGTTCAGCATCGCCCCGGCCACGAACCTGACGTCGTCGCCGAGGACGGTCATGGCCCGGTCGCAGTGCTCGACGGCCTCGCGGTAGCGGCCGAGCCTCGCCAGGGCCATCGCGCGATGCACGCCGAGCTTGCCCAGCTCGGCCGGGGCGAGACCGGGTTCGGCGTCCGTGGCGATGGCCAGTGCCTGCTCCGGGTGGCCCAGCTCGGTGCGGATGTGGACCAGCGACAGGCGTGCCTGGGCGGCCCGGTGCGGCAGCCCGGCCCGCAGTGAGATCTCCACCGCCCGGTGCAACCGCTCCTCGGCGAACGGCAGGTCGCCGAGCTCACGTGCCGCCACCGCCAGCGCCCGGTGCGCCACCGCCTCCGCCTCGCAGTGCCGGCAGCCCGAGGCCCGCTCCGACACCGCGCCGCCACCGTCCGGATCACCCGTCTGGCCGGTCGTTCCCCGGCAGGACGCGGGGAGCGAGGCGAGCACGGTACGGGCGAGAGCGAGGGCTCGGGCCGGGTCGCTGCCCGAGAGGTCGACCGCGCGCTCGGCGGCGGCGAGCGCCTCGTCGAAGGTCAACTACGGGCGGATCCGGGTCCAGCTGGTGACCACCGGGAAGCTCTCCGGCCGGTGACACACCACGCTGAACCAGCCCGGCGGCAGGCCGGTGACGGCGAACTGGCCCGTCGGGGACAGAGGGCGCGACTCGGTGAGGTGTAGCGTGCGGATCTCGACCAGCGTGCCCGCCTCGGGACAGGGGGAGATCTGGCCTGCCAGGTCGACCAGCCCGTCCAGGGAGGTGACCTCCAGCTCCACCGTGAGCTCGGCGGCGACGAACCTCAGCAGCCGGGGCTCCTCGGTGGACCGGACGCCCTGCGGTGCTGGGGTGACCACGGGGCGGGCCGTGCCGGCACCGGGCAGCCGCAGACCGAAGACCGCGCGGGCGGCGGTCGTCACCTGGGCCGGCACCGGGTCGCTCCCGGAGGCCAGGCGCAGCGCGGCTATCAGGGACTCGTCGTCGATCGTCGTCGGATGTCGCGTCACGGTGTCGCCTCCCGAGTGGTGAGCATGGTGCGTAGTCGGTTCAGGCAGCGCCCCCGGGTGGGGCCGTAACTGCCGCTGGGCATGCCCAGACGCCCGGCCAGCTGGTGGATGCCCGCGTCGGGGGCCGTGGCCATCAGCCGGAACAGCGAGCGGCACGGCTCGGGCATCTGGTCGACGGCCTGCCACAGACGACGGCTCTCGTCGGCGGTCAGCACGGCCAGCGCCGGATCGGCATGGACGTGCCCGGCGTCGGCCGGCTCGGTGTCCACGCACGCGCGTTCCGCGTCCACCGGGTCGGCGACCAGCCGCTCGCCCCGGTGTCGCCGGCGGAGCAGGGACGCCTCGCGCTTGGCCGTGGTGAACAGCCAGGGACCGATCCGGTCCGGGTCACGGATGGTGTGCAGGCTCTCGAGCAGCCGTAGCCACGTGCCCTGCACCGCGTCGGCGGCGTCCGCCGGGCTCAGGTCGTAGGCGCGCACCGCCGACCACAGCGCGCCCGTGAAGCGGGTGACCAGCGAGTCCCAGGCCGCCTGGTCGCCGGCCAGGACGGCCTCGATCGTGGGCTGGTCGCTCACCGGCACCTCCGGGCCACATAGGGTACTCCGAGTATTCGAGTGAATACTTTGGGTGAGACTTTAGCCGGGTGTGGGCACGACGACTCCCAAATCGGGGATCCGCCTGGCCCCCACCGGATCGAGGACGTGTTTCGCGGCCTCCCGCGAGGGCCGGTCCGCCGACGCCGCGGCGATCGCCCCGCTCACCAGGGCGGCGGCGAAGGAGGTCCCGCTCCAGCGCGCGTAGCCGCGGAACGCGCCGTGTTCGAGGAAGGTGCTGGACAGCCACTCGCCACGGGCACACGCGTCGACCCACGGGCCGTATGCCGAGAACGGGGCCCTGGCCTGCTCCGCCGCGTCCAGTGCTCCGACGGCGATCACCCCGGGCGAGGCGGCGGGCCAGAAGGGGCGGTCCGAGGCGGTGTTGCCCGCGCAGGCCACCGTGACCGTGCCGGCCAGTTCCGCCAGGGCGGCCTCCACCAGCGGGGAGGGGCCGTCGTCGAAGGTGTGCCCGCCGAAGGACAGGTTGAGCACCCGGGGTGGTTCGGCCCTGAGCCGGCCCAGGACGCGCAGCAGTCCGGCCTCGTCCCCGATGCCGTGGCTGTTCAGCATCCGGATCGGCCGCGGCCTCGCCGCCGGGGCCGACCGCAGGACCAGCCCGGTGATGAACGTGCCGTGCCCCGCCTGGGGGTCCAGTTCGCCGTCGCCGTCCGAGTCGGGCACCTCCGCGGACTCCTGTCCCCGTTCCAGAAACCACGGGCTCATCCGCCACCACGGGTGCGACGCCAGGCCCGTGTCGGCCAGTGCCACCGTCACGGCGGTCGTGGCGGGCCCGTCCGCGGCGGGCTCGGGCATCGGGAGGGCGAGGGTGGGAAAGGGGCGGGAGGCCGGACCTCCGAAATAGAGCGGCTGGCCCGTCAGCACATGGTTGGGGGAGGCGGGAAGCCCCCGCTCCCGTAACGACGCCACCAGGTCGCAGACGTCCACGCCCGATGAGAGCCGCACCCGGTAGATCCCATGGGCCTCGGTGACGGCGTCGGCCCAGCGGGCGGTGGCGGCCATGCCTGAGGCGTCGGTCAGCAACTGACCTTTTCTGATCAGAGCGGGCGATCCAGGGATGGGTTCCACCCGTTCTATATCGGTATCCATCTGGTCCTCCGGGGGTGCTCACCAGCTTGCGGGGGTTCTCTTCGCTCCCGAGGATGCCCTGGCCAAGCGTCCGCGTCGCAACATCTTGGTATGACCCCCCTCTGGTGCGACGTCACAACCGACGGTAGTCTCTCCTTCAGTCACTTGTGATCATCCTGGGACGAGGCCGTTGGGGAAGGCGCACCTCGTACCGAAACGGGAGGTCCGGTGTCTGCTCGTGGCGTGCTTTACGTCCACTCAGCTCAGCCTGCGCTGTGCCCTCATATTGAATGGGCGGTCGCAGGCGTTCTTGGCGTACCCGTAGACCTGACCTGGACGCCACAGCCCGCCGCGCCCGGTCACGTGCGCGCACAGGCCGAGTGGGAGGCCCGGGTGGGGACCGCGGCGGCCATCACCTCATCCCTGATGGGCTGGCAGCGGATCCGCTTCGAGATCACCGAGGACGCCTCACCGGGTGTCGACGGGTCCCGGCACGCCTATACCCCGTCTCTCGGTGCCTTCACGGCCGTTGTCGGGGCCACGGGCGACATCCTGATCCCGGAGGACCGGCTGCGCTCCGCCATGCTGATGGCACGCCAGGGCCGCGTGGTGCTGGAGGAGGAGATCGATCGCCTGCTGGGCAAGCAGTGGGATGCCGAGCTTGAGTCGTTCCGCTACGCGGGGGAGGGCGCACCGGTCCGCTGGCTGCACGCCGCCGTCTGACCTCGCGATCCGACCCCGCCGGTCTCGCGCGCTCCCGTCGAGGTGAACGGCCCGTACCCGCCCTGACGACCCCCTGCCGGGTCAGCGGATGATCATGCGCACGTCGCGCCGGGAGACACGGCTGAGTTTCTTGCCGGATGCCGCAACTTTTGCTGCCTTCATAGCGACATAAAGGGGTATGGGAATCTGGATCGTCGGGAGTGAGCGTGTCACTGCGTGTCGGAGACCCTCAGCGGATCGGTGGCTACTGGCTCGCTGGGCGTCTGGGTGAGGGCGGGCAGGGAGTCGTCTACGACGCCTACGACGAGACGGGCGGCAGAGTCGCGATCAAGGTTCTGCTTGCCGACGGTAGGGCGGATCCGCAACTGCGGGGACGCTTCGCCAAGGAGGTCGCCGCCACCCAGAAGGTCTCCTCCTTCTGCACCGCGAGGGTCATCGAGGCCCACCCCGAGGCGTCCCCGCCCTACATCGTCAGCGAGTTCGTCCATGGCCCGACGCTGAAGCAGGCGGTCACGACCGCCGGGCCCTACCACAGTGACGGGCTCCACCGCCTGGCCACCGCCATCGCCACCGCCCTCGCCTCCATCCACCAGGCAGGGGTGATCCACCGGGATCTGAAGCCGGAGAACGTGCTGCTCGGCCCGGACGGTCCACGAGTGATCGACTTCGGTATCGCGCGAACGGAGGAGGCGTCACTGACCACCGATGGCCTCGCCGCCGGCACGCCGCCGTACATGGCGCCCGAGGTGCTGTCAGGGCAGCACGCGCAGGCGTCCGCCGACGTGTTCGCCTGGGGAGCGGTGATCCTTTTCGCGGCGACCGGCCACCACGCCTTCACCGGTGAGACCACCGCCGCGATCCTGCACCGTGTCCTGACCTTTCACCCCGACCTGAGCGTCCTGGACGGCTCGCTCCGCATCCTGGTCGGACGGGCGCTGGAGAAGGATCCGGAGCTGCGCCCGTCGGCACAGGAGTTGCTGATGGGCCTGATCGGGAACCCCGGCGACACCGGCGCTCTTCTCCGGGACGGCGTACGGGCAGCCGAGCGGGTACGCCCGCCCGCGCAGCTGAACGCCGCCGATCCCGCCCTCGGCACGCACGCCGAGACCATCTACCTCAGCCTGCCGCCCGCCGCGCAGCGGCTGATGCCGGAGATCTTCCTGCGGATGGTCGGCGTCGACGAGGACAGCCAGGACACGCTCAGACGGGCTCCGCGTGCCGAGTTCGCCGACGGCAGGTCCGAGGAGGAGGCCGCCCTCGTGGCGCAGGTGCTCGCGGCCTACGGCTCCGCCGGTCTCATCGTCACCGACCCGGACACCGACATCGTGACCATCAACCACCTCGCGCTGTTGCGGGCCTGGCCCCGCCTGCACGAATGGGCCGACGCCGAACGCGGCGGCCTGCCGGTTCACTGGCGGCTCAACGCCGCGGCCCGGCGTTGGAAGACAGGCGGGATCAAGGACGGGGACCTCTACCAGGGAAGCGCGCTGGAGACCGCGCTCCAGTGGGCGGCCACCGGCCGCCACCACCTGAACCTCACCGGCTCGGAGAGCAGCTTCCTCACCGCCAGCACCGTGCTGGTCCGCCGGCGGGGCAGACGACGCCGGTTGGTCACCCTCAGCCTGGCCGTGTCGCTGGCCCTCGCGGTCGCCGCGGGTGGCCTCGCGGAACAGCAGCGCCGCACGGTGGCCGAGCAACTGGACCGGGCGCAGGCCCAGGCGATAGCGGGCAGAGCGGACGCGCTGCGGGCCACCGACCCGCGGGCGGCGATGCTGCTGAGCGTGGCCGCGTGGCAGACCGCTCCCGTCGCCGAGGCCCGGTCGAGCCTCTACAGTTCGCTGGCCCAGCCACAGCAGGACCTGTTCGCCGATCCGGACGGCACCGCCACGACGGTCCACGCCCTGAGCCCCGACGGCCGGATGCGTGCCGACGTGAACGAGAACGAGGTTCAAGTCTGGGAGGTCGGCACGCGCGAGCGACTCCACACCTTCACCACGGCCGGCAAGCCGGCCTTCGCCGCATCCCTGAGCCCGGACGGCACCAGGCTCGCCACGGCCGCCGGTGACGGGTTGCGGCTCTGGGACCTCGCCTCGGGAAAGCAGATCGGCGCCGAGTTCGGCGACACGTCCTTCCTTGAGTACGCGGAGAAACTGGAGTTCGGCCCCAGTGGACGCCTGCTCGTGGTCAGCAAGGGCGGCGAGCTGCCGCAGGGCCAGCTGTGGGACGTGGACAGCCGGCGGCGGATCCTGCCGCCGACGACGCTGACCTACCTCGACGTGACTGCCCTGTCCGTCGACGACAGGGCCGTCATATCGGGTATCCCGTCAGGTGGCGTCAGCGACACGGGGCCGGCGACCGAGCTGTGGGACCTCCGTACCCGGACGCGGGTGCCGGCACCGTGGCTCTCCCGGGGCGGCTTTCTCCCCGTGGCGATCAGCCCCGACGGCAGGACGATCGTGAACGCGGCGTTCGACCAGGCGCGGACGGAGTGGCGGGCGGAACTGTGGGATGTCGCCTCCGGCACGCGGTCGGCCGGAAAGTTCACGCCGACGCGGTCGATTCCGCGGTTCGCGTTCAGCGCCGACGGCCGCTTCCTCGCCTACTCCGACGCCGAGGGCGCCAGGGTGACGCTCTGGCGGGTGAGTGATCGTCGTGAGCTGGCCCGCTACCCGCTTCCCGGCCTGGGGAGCGTGACGCCCCGCTTCGGTCCTGAGGATCGCACGCTCCGCCTGCTCGGAGACTGGGGTTCGGTGCTGACCCTCGACATCGACGCCTACACCCATCCGCTGCTCAGCGGCGCCGGCGGCCACGACGCGGTGTTCAGCCCCGACGGGCGCGTCATGGCGGTGGAGGGCAGCGGAGAGGTCCGGCTGTGGGACACGGCGCTGCGCAGGCCGCTGGGCGATCCCCTCCGGGTGCCGGGAGACGACCTCACGAACGATCACCTGGCGCGGGCCGCCGCGACCTTCAGCAAGGACGGGAAGACCCTCGTCGTCGGCTACGGCACGATGGTGAGCGTATGGCAGGTCTCCACCCGGCGCATGCTCGCCTCCTTCCCCTACAGCGAGCAGAAGCCGCGAACCGACGCGGTGGTCGGCCCGTACCAGTACGACGGCATCGAGGAACTCGCGCTCAGCCCGGACGGCAGGACCCTCGCCGCCACGTTCTACCTCACCTGCGGGGAGTGCGCCGAGCCGTTGGGGGCCCTCGCGCTCTGGGACCTGCCGAGCGGGCGCCCGATCCGGCTCATCGAGCAGCAGAACGTCGTGCGCAGCGGCATGCCCGCCCTGTTCGGCCGCGCGGGCCTGGCGTTCCTTCCAGACGGGCGCACCTTGGCGGTGGGCAGCCTGGGCGCCGTCGGCCTCATGGACGTCGCCTCGGGCAAGCTGGTCAACAGGCCGAGCGGGGCGGCCGACTCCAACAGCGTGGTGGCGGTGAGCCCTGACGGCGCCACCGTCGCCACCGGTGAGGAGAACGGCCAGATCAAACTCTGGAACGCCCGGACCTGGCAGCGCCTCGGCCCCGTCCTGGTCGGTCACACCGGTGCCGTCACGGATCTGGTCTTCGACCAGGGCCTGCTCGCCAGTGCCGGGCGGGACGGCACGGTAAGGCTCTGGAATCCCGCCACCGGCCGGCAGATCGGCTCCGCCATCACCGGGCACACGGACGAGGTCGCGGCGATCTCGCTCGGCCCCGACGGCACCAGCCTGTATCACGCCGCGCGCGACGGCGGCTTCCAGGAGTTTCCCCTGGATTCCCCACGGGTCGTCGCGGCGGTGTGCGGGCGGGCGGGCGGGAACCTCTCCACCCAGGAGTGGGCGCGTTACCTGCCCGACCTGCCCTACCGGGAGGTCTGCCCCGAGACCGGTACGAGCGGGGGCGCGTGAGGCCACGGGTCCACAACGGGAAGCCCCCGCCCGGGGGCCTCCTGTCTGGAGTCAGCCAGACCGGGAACCACCAGCTGCCGCACACCCTCGCCACCCCACAGCACCGGACCAGGTCCCCATCCCATGGTCGATAGACCGTGACGGCGAACAGGCCCGCCGAGATGTGCTCCACAGCGGCCAAAGCCACCCTGCTGGTCACAAGAGGGATGGGCATCCATCCCCGCCGCGCCGGCTGGAATGGCGCAGGCGAGGTGCCGCCAGGGGCGGTATGTCCCTACGATGCTGTACGGTCGCCGCGACGAGCCGCGATGAGACGGGCACGGCAGGCCCAGGGAGAACTCAGTGAGGCGATGGAGACGGGCGGTCCTCGTGCTACAGGCCGTCGCGCTCCTGGTGTACCTCGTCATGCCCGACCCGTTCACCTCCTCCGCGAGCGCGGCCGCTTCCCCGGCCGTCGGCGCCCAGGCGGGGCAAGCGTTCCTGTCCCATCTCTCGCGCGATGACCCCGCCCGGCCCATGGCCACCTCTGACGAGGTGGCCATGGTGCCGCGAGACACACCCGGTGCCCACCCTTCGGCCGCCGGCCGAGACGCCCTTTGCCTGGCGAGCACCGCCCTGCCCGATCCCGACAGGGCCAGGCCGCCCGGGGAGTGGGCGCCAAGGGGCAGCGCCCTGGCCGCGTTGCGGCCCTCGCTGTCTGCCTTGCAGGTCCTTCGCTGCTGACAGGCCGCTCGTGGTGCCGCCTGGCCCAGATGGCCGGGCGGCACCACGTCGTGCCCTGACCGTTCGAAAACACCTCAAGGTTGATCATGCATTCACCCTCCGAGTTCCGCCGTGCCCGCCATGGCAGCAGCTGCGATCGTTTCGCCGGCCCTCGCCGTCCCGCCGGCGAAGGGGCGATGCGGTCATGAACGTCGGCATCATCGGCCAGGCGGCCGGCCTGTTCGCCGTCACCAACATCGACGACATCTTGGTCCTGGCGCTGTTCTTCGCCCAGGGCGCCGGACACCGCGGCTCGGCCCTGCGGATCGTGGCCGGTCAGTATCTCGGTTTCGCCGCCATCTTGGTCGTGGCCGTCGCCGCCGGATTCGGGGCGACGTTCCTGCCTGAGGCGGTCATCCCCTACCTGGGCCTGCTCCCGCTCGCCCTCGGTCTCAAGGCCGCCTGGCAGGCCTGGAGGAACCACCGCGACGGGGAGGGCGAGAAGGAGGGAGGGGCCGCCTCCGGCGGGCCGGGCGTGCTGGCGGTCGCCGCGGTCACCTTCGCCAACGGCGGCGACAACATCGGCGTCTACGTGCCGGTCTTCGCCACCGAGGGCATCGGCGGGATGAGCGTGTACGTCGTGGTCTTCCTCCTGCTGATCGCCGTGTGGTGCCTGGCCGGGCGGTTCTTCGCCACCCACCCGGTCATCGCCAAGACCCTCAGCCGCTGGGGCCACATCCTGCTACCCGTGGTCCTGATCGCCATCGGCGCGCTCATCCTCATCGAAGGCGGCGCCTTCGGCCTGTGAGCAGGCGCGTGCGGGCCCTCGGGGATTTCGCGGCGCAACCCCTCGCCGTCAGGTCAAGAAACGAAAGTTTCACGGTTCATTGACAGTTGGAAAGCGCTTTCCTATGGTGTGACTGTCCGCCAACACGGACGTGTTCACACATGTGAGCGGTGCGCACTCGCTGGGGGGAATCCGGAGCGCAGGTCACTCAGGCCTGCCGGACCAGCAAGGAGTTCGGCTGTGAAAAACAGGTTCGACAGGAGGGCCGCCGCGGTCGCCATCGCCGGCGCGGTCGCCGTGTCCGGGTGGGCACTCGGCACCTCCGCGGCCGCGGTCGGTGTGGCTGTGCCGGCGATCCAGGCGTCGGCGGCGGTCGGCGGCGCCACCGGCTACGCGACCGGCAACGGCGGGACCACCGGCGGTGCGGGCGGGCAGACGGTGAGGGCCACCACGGGGACCGCGATCCACGCGGCCCTGTGCGGCCGGGCCGGCAGCAGCACCCCGATCATCATCGAGGTTGAGGGGACCATCAATCACGGCAACACCGGCAAGGTGTCGGGCGCAAGCTGCAACACCGCCGCCGGCGTGATCGAACTCAAGCAGATCAGCAACGTCACGATCATCGGGGTCGGCAACGGTGCCGTCTTCGACCAGCTGGGCATCCACATCCGCGACTCCAGCAACATCATCATCCAGAACGTCACCGTCCGCAACGTCAAGAAGTCGGGCTCGCCCACCTCCAACGGCGGCGATGCCATCGGCATGGAGAGCACCGTCCGCAACGTCTGGGTCGACCACGTCACCCTGGAGGCCTCGGGCGGGGAGTCTGAGGGGTTCGACGGCCTCTTCGACATGAAGGACGACACCCAGTACGTGACCCTGTCCTACAGCACCCTGCGCAACTCCGGCCGCGGCGGGCTCATCGGGTCCAGCGAGAGCGACCGCTCGAACGGCTTCATCACCTTCCACCACAACCTGTACGAGAACATCGACTCCCGCACACCCCTGCTGCGTGGCGGCATAGCCCACATCTACAACAACTCCTACGTGAACCTCCACGAGTCCGGCATCAACTCCCGGGCCGGGGCCCGCGCCAAGGTGGAGAACAACTACTTCAAGGACTCCAAGGACGTCCTGGGCACCTTCTACACCAGCGAGGCCGGCTACTGGCAGGTCGCCGGCAACATCTTCGACAACGTGACCTGGTCGGCCCCCGGCAGCGACAACGCCCCCGCCGGACCCAACCCGCAGTCCAACACCACCGTCAGCGTCCCGTACTCCTACAGCCTCGACGGGGCGAGCTGCGTGCCGGACATCGTCCGCCAGACGGCGGGCGCCAACAAGGGGCTGCGGGTGTCGAACGGCAGCTGCTCGCCACAGACACCGACGCCCACGCCCACGGTGACGCCGACTCCCAGCCCCACGCCCACGATCACTCCTTCGCCCGGCGGGACCAACCTCAGCATCGGGGCCGGTTCCGACGGCTCCAGCAAGGCCGACGGGACGAGCTACGGCAACGTGCGCGACGGCAACCTGAGCACCTACTGGTCGCCGGCCGGCTCGACCGGTGACATCTCGATCAAGTGGAGTTCCGCCAAGACGGTGTCCAGGGTCGTCATCCGTGAGGAGTCAGGCTCCGCGGGCGGCATCGGGTCCTGGCAGCTCGTCAACGGCACCACCGGCACCGTCCTGAAATCCGGCAGCGGAGCGGGCACCATCACCTTCGCCGCGACCTCACTGAGCAAGATCACCTTCAAGATCACCGGCTCGACCGGCGCGCCGAAGGTCGCCGAGTTCGAGACCTACGCCGGGTAGCGGGCCGGTCCCACCGTCCGCCACCGATCGCCCGGAACGGGGGCGGGGTCCGTCCAACTGACGGGCCCCGCCCTTCGGCTTCGGACGGCCTGCGCGCGGCCTCATGCGGATTGGGTGCCTCGATGCGCGCCAGGAGCTCGGGGCGGAGGCTGGATAGCCGTCCGGGGCGGTGGGCCCAGGGGCCTGGGGCGAAGCCGGGCCATACACTGGATGGCGCGTTGAGCGCGCTACGGCGTCCGAGTCGACCCAGACCGACAGGCATAACGTTCCCGCCCCAAGACGGTCTCGGCTCGCGCCTGGCACGCCCGCCGCGTCCCCTCCTTCTCGTCGGCGATCAGCAAGGGCCTCACCTCGAACTCATGACTTTCAGGCGCCGGTGGCGGATTCCGCGTGACGGCGTGCTCGGCCTGGCGAGGTGGCGGCCGAGCGCGGCACTGTGCGGCCTGGCCGTGGTCGTCGTCGTGGTGAGCACGGCCGATGTGCTCGCCGCCGGCCCGCTGCGGCGCTGGGATCAGCACGTGATGCTGGGCCTCGACGGGCTGCGGGCGACCGGCTGGCCGCACGTGGCCTGGCGGATGATCGTGGTCGGCGGCCAGTTCTGGCTGGTCGGTTCCCTGGTGATGATCGCGGCCGTGGTAGCGGCCTGGCGGCGGCGCGATCTGCTGCTGGTGGCGGCTGTTGGCGGGTGGCTCGCTGTGACCAGCGCGCTGGTCTGGTTGTTCAAGCAGGCGCTCGGGCGCACGCCTCCTGGCTCGGGTGGCGATCTGCTGTTCGCGGCCGGGCAGTCGTTTCCCTCCGGGCATGCCGCGCTGGGTGCGGCCTGCCTGCTGGTGAGCGCCACCCTGGTGCAGGGCGACGGCGGGCGGTACCTGGTCGGCGCAGCGCACGTGCTGGCCGTCGGCGTCGCGGCGGCGACGGTGGCGCTGGGCTATCACTGGCCCAGTGACGCGATCGCCGGTTGGGCACTCGGTCTTGGGCTGGGACTACTCGGCCGCGCCATCGTGGCCAGGCTTGAGCAACGACGAAACGGCCCGTGGCGGTAGCGGGTGAAAGAGCGCTGGGCTATACCGACCGTTCGGATCGCGCACTGACACTCTCGTGGCAGTTGACATGATCCAGGCCAACCTGATCGCAACGGTGCCCCCCGCCCGAAGGGGCCGGGTGGGGGGCACGACGAGCCACGTTCAGAGCGGGATGTTGCCGTGCGCGCCCCGGGCGGGGGTCGCCTTGGCCAGGACCCTGGCGATGGCGCCCCGGGTCTCCCCGGGCTTGATGACCTCGTCGATCACGCCGAGCTCGATGGCCCGATCGAGACCGCCGGCGAGGACCTCGTGCTCCTCGGCGAGCCTGCTCTCCAGGGCGGCGCGCTCCTCCTCGGGGGCGGCGGCGAGCTCGCGGCGCTTGAGGATGCGGACCGCGGCGACCGCACCCATGACCGCGATCTGGGTCGTCGGCCAGCCGAACACCTTGGTCGCGCCCAGCGAGCGGGAGTTCATGGCGATGTAGGCGCCGCCGTACGCCTTCCTGGTCACCAGGGTGATCCGCGGCACGGAGGCCTCGGCGAAGGCGTGCAGGAGTTTGGCGCCGCGGCGGACCACACCGTCGTGCTCCTGTCCGACGCCCGGCAGGTAGCCGGGGACGTCGACCAGGACGACCAGCGGCACCCCGAAGGCATCGCACATCCGGACGAACCGTGCGGCCTTCTCCGCCGAGGCGGAGTCGAGGCAGCCGCCCAGGCGCATCGGGTTGTTGGCCACCACGCCCACGGTCCGGCCGCCGAGACGGCCCAGGGTGGTGACGATGTTGGGCGCCCACTTGGCGTGCAGCTCCACGCCCGGCTCGTCGAGCAGGCCCGCCACGAGCGGCTTCACATCGTAGGCGCGGCGCACGTTCTCGGGCAGCAGGCCGGAGAAGTCGACCTCCTCGACCTCGGTGCGCACCCGGCCCTGGTGGCCGAGGAGCACCGCGAGGCGGCGGGCCTGCACGTAGGCCTCCGTCTCGGTCTTGGTGACCACGTGGACGACGCCGCTGCGCTTGCTGTGCGGCTCGGGGCCCCCCAGGCCGGCCATGTCGATCTGCTCGCCGGTGACGCTGCGGACCACGTCGGGACCGGTGACGAAGATACGGCCCTCGTCGGCCAGGATCACGATGTCGGTCAGCGCCGGGCCGTACGCGGCGCCGCCGGCGGCGGGGCCCACGACAACGGACAACTGCGGGATCACGCCTGAGGCGCGGGTCATCGCGGCGAAGACGCGGCCGACCGCGTGCAGCGACTCGACGCCCTCGGCGAGGCGGGCGCCGCCGGAGTGCCAGACGCCGATGATCGGGACCCGCTCGCGGACCGCGACGTCGTAGGCGTGCACGATGTGCTCGCACCCCTCGCTGCCCATCGCACCGCCCTGCACGCGGGCGTCGCTGACGAACGCGACGACCGGCACGCCCTCCACCCGGCCCGTCGCGGCGAGCATGCCGCTGCGGTCGACCGGCGAGATCAGCCGGAGCGAGCCCTCGTCGAGCAGAGCGGAGAGGCGCACCTGGGGGTCACGGGGATCAAGGGGCTCCTGTTCGGAGGCCTCGCTCACCACCCCGTTGTCGAGCACAGTCATCACGAGCTCCCTGTCAGACGCTGGTGAAGGCCACGGCGACGTCGTGCCCGCCGAACCCGAAGGAGTTGTTGATCGCGGCGATCTGGCCACCGGGCAGAGCACGTGGCTCAGCGCGCACGATGTCCACCTCGACGCCGTCGTCGAGGTCGTCCACGTTGATCGTTCCGGGTGCGCGTCGCTCGTGAAGTGCGAGGACTGTGAAGACGGACTCGATGCCGCCGGCACCGCCGAGCAGGTGACCGGTCATCGACTTGGTGCCGCTGACCAGCGGGTGGTCGCCGATGACCTCCTTGATCGCGACCGTCTCCACCACGTCGCCGGCGGGAGTGGAGGTGGAGTGCGCGTTCACGTGCTTGATGTCGCCGCCCGTGAGGCCGGAGTTCTCCAGGGCGCGGCGCATGGCGAGCATGACCCCGGCACCGGTCGGCTCGGGCTGGGCGATGTGGTGGGCGTCGGCCGAGTACCCGACCCCGGCGGCCACCGCGTAGATCGTGGCGCCACGCATACGGGCGTGCTCCTCCGACTCCAGCACCAGGATGCCGGCGCCCTCGCCGAGGACGAACCCGTCACGGCCCTTGTCCCAGGGCCGGGAGGCGCGCTGGGGCTCGTCGTTACGGGTCGACATGGCGCGCATGGCGGCGAAGGAGCCGATGTTCAGCGGGTGGATGGCGGCCTCGGTGCCGCCCGCCACGACCACGTCGGCCCGGCCGGAGCGGATCATCTCGATGGCGTACCCGATCGACTCGGCGCCGGTGGCGCAGGCGCTCACGGTGGCATGGACGCCGGCGCGGGCGCCGACCTCGATGCCGATCCAGCCCGCCGCGCCGTTCGGCATCAGCATGGGCACGGTGAACGGTGAGAGCCGTTGCCAGCCCTTCTCCTTGAAGGTGTCGTAGGCGGCGAGGATCGTGGTGATGCCCCCGATACCGCTGCCCACGACGACACCGAGCCGCTCGGGGTCGACCTTGTCGATCGCGGCGTGCGCCCACGCCTCACGGGCCGCGACCAGTGCGAACTGCTCGGCCCGGTCCAGCCGCCGGGCCTCCGGCCGGGGCAGGACCTCGGTCGGGTCCACCGCGGCGAAGGCGGCGAACTTCACCGGGACGGAGTCGACCCAGTCTTCGGTGATGTCGCGTACCCCGGACTGACCGGCGAGGAGCGCCGACCAGGTCGAGGCGACGTCTCCACCGAGAGGCGTCGTCGCGCCGAGCCCGGTGACGACGACACGTACCTGGCCTGTACTCACGTTCTGCGCTCCTTGTGAATCGCTGGTCTTAGGGGTAAGGATCGAGACGTCTCAGTTCTGGATGAAGTTGATGACGTCCTTGACGTTCTTGAGGTGCTTGAGCTGGTCGTCCGGGATCTCCACGCCGAACTCGTCCTGGGCGGCGACGGCGATCTCGACCATGGACAGCGAGTCGATGTCGAGGTCGTCGACGAAGCTCTTCTCCGGAGTGACCTCGGAGGCCGGGATTCCGGTGATCTCGTTGACGATCTTGCCAATGCCGGCGAGGATCTCCTGCTCGGTCAGAGCCATGTCGCGTGTTCTCCTTGAAATGGGTTTTCTTCTGGCTTTCCGTGCGGCGGGGCCGCGCGGAAGTTCTAGGGGATCTCGATGACCTGACCGGCATAGGTCAGGCCCGCGCCGAAGCCCAGCAGCAGGGCGAGCCCGCCGGACTGGACCTCGCCGCGTTCGATCATCCGGGACAGGGCAAGGGGGATCGAGGCGGCCGAGGTGTTGCCCGCCAGGACGATGTCCTTGGCGATGACGGCGTTCTCGGCACCGAGCTTGCGGGCGATCGTCTCGATGATGCGAAGGTTGGCCTGGTGGGGCACGAAGGCCGCGAGGTCGGCGGGATCCACCCCGGCACGCTCGCAGATCTCCCTGGCGACGGGGTGGAGCGCGGTGGTCGCCCAGCGGAACACGGTCTGGCCCTCCTGATGCAGGAAGGAGTCGCGGTCCTTGATGATGATCGCGTCGAACTTGTCACCGGCGCTGCCCCAGACCACGGGACCGATCCCCGGGGTGTCGGAGGGGCCGACGACCGCCGCGCCCGCGCCGTCGGCGAAGATCACCGCGGTGGCGCGGTCGGTCCAGTCGATCCACTGGGAGAGCTTCTCGGTGCCGACGACGAGCACGTTGGTGGCCGAGCCCGCGCGGATCGCGTCGTTGGCGACCGCGAGCGCGTAGCAGAAGCCGGAGCAGGCGGTGTTGACGTCGAACGCGCCGGGAGCGTCGATGCCCAGCCGCGTGGCCACCCGGCCGGCGGCGTTGGGGATCTGGGTCTCCAGCGTGCAGGTGGCGACGATCACCAGGTCGATGTCGGAGACCGACAGGCCGCTCGCGGCGAGCGCCTTGCCGCCCGCCTGCACGGCCAGGTCGATCTCCGACTCGCTGTCCGGGGCGATCCGGCGCTCCTTGATGCCGACCCGGCTCTGGATCCAGGCGTCGTCGGTCTCCATGGTCGCGGACAGGTCGTCGTTGGTGACCACCTGGGCAGGCTGGTAGTGGCCGAAGGCCAGGATCTTCGCGCCCGGAGAACCCTGAGGGGTCTTCATACCTCTGTCACCGCTCCTCATTCGACTGGAGAGCGGCTCGTGCGGCTCCCAGATCGTCGGGGGTCTTCAGGGCGACGGTCGTCACCCCGCGCAGAGCACGCTTGGCCAGGCCGGTGAGCGTGCCGCCGGGGACAAGTTCGATCATGGTGGTGACGCCGCGCTCGGCCATCGTGGCCATGCAGGCGTCCCAGCGCACCGGGTTGGCGACCTGGGTGACCAGACGCTCCAGGAAGTCGGCGCCGCTCGTGACCGCCGCGCCGTCGCTGTTGGACAGCAGGGTGACGGCGGGGTCGGCCGGGGTGAGGCCCGAGGCGGCCTCACGCAGGCTGTCGACGGCGGAGGCCATGTGCGCGGTGTGGAACGCGCCGGCGACCGACAGCGGGATCACCCGGGCGCGGGCGGGCGGCTCCGCCTTGAAGGCCGCCAGCTGCTCCAGCGTGCCGCCGACGACGATCTGCCCGGCGCCGTTGACGTTGGCGGGAGTGAGCCCATTGGCCGCGATGGCCGCGAGGACCTCCTCCTCGACCCCGCCGAGGACGGCGGACATGCCGGTCTCGGCGATGGCCGCGGCCTTGGCCATGGCCTGGCCGCGCTCGCGGACGAGGCCGAGGGCCTGTGCGGGCGTGAGCACCCCGGCCAGGGTGGCGGCGGTGAACTCGCCCACGCTGTGCCCGGCGACGATGTCGGGAGAGGCCCCCAGGACCTCGGCGATGGCCAGTCCGGCGGCCACGAGCAGGGGCTGCGCGACGGCGGTGTCACGGATCTCGTCCGCGTCGGCGATGGTCCCGTAGGCGATCAGATCGAGTCCGGCCAACTCCGACCAAGCGGTCAGCCGGTCGGCCAGGCCCGGTAGTTCGAGCCATGGACTGAGGAAGCCTGGAGTCTGGGCACCCTGGCCCGGAGCGACGATGACGAGCACGAAATCCAGCCTGCCCTGTAGAGGTTCAATACTCGGATAGAGATCCAGACGAAGTTTGTCCCCACTTTTTTGTAGGGAACCTACAGTGGGGGTTTCGTGGAAGTTAAGTAAGGCCTGCTATGTCACCGGCGTTTCCGATAGGCGTCCGAGGATCAGCCCCACCTGCAGAGTGAAGGCGGATCGCCCCTCCGTCGGCTGGTAGCCGGTCAGCTCGGTGATCTTACGCAGACGGTAGCGCACCGTGTTCGGGTGGACGAACAGCAGCCTGGCCGTCGCCTCCAGGGAGGTGCCCTGTTCCAGATAGGTCGCCAGGGTGTCGAGCAGTGGCGTGCCGATCAGCGGCTGGTAGACGTTCTCGATCAGCTGCGCCCTGGCGTCGGCGTCACCGTCGAGGGCCCGCTCGGCCAGCAGATCCTCGGCGTGGACCGGCCTGGGCGCGTCCGGCCACCCCGCGGCCGCCCGCAGCCCGGCCATCGCCGCCCGCGCGGATCTGGCGGCCGAGTGCAGGTCCGCGACCTCGGGCCCGATCACGATCGGCCCGTTTCCGAAACGCGGCACCACGTGCCTGGCCGCGGCGGCGACGCTGTCCGCGCCGCCCACGATCACGATCAGCCGGTCGCCCTGCACCCCGGCCAGCATGTCCAGACCGGACCTGCGGCCCCGATCGCGCAGTGCGTCTATCACCGCCTGCGGATCGTCGTCGGGCGTCTGTCCCGCCAGCACCACGACGGGGGTGGAGGTCCAGCCGAGCGCGGCGGCCCAGGAGTGCAGGCCGTCGTCGACCTCCCCCCTGACCAGGGCGTCCACGATCAGCGCCTCCAGCCGCGCGTCCCAGGCGCCGCGCGCTTCGGCCTCCCGCGCGTACACCTGCGCGGCGGCGAACGCGACATCGCGGGTGTAGCGGAGCATCGCCTGCTGGAGCTGGTCATCGCCGCCGGGCGCCGCCAGCTCCTCGGTCTGTGCCTCGACCACCTCGACCACGACCCGCACGATGTCGACCGTCTGCTGCAGCGAGATGGACCGCTTCAGCTCCCTGGGCGCGGTGCCGAAGAACTCGATGCTGGGCGTCGGGCGGCCCTCGCCGGCGTGCTGGAACCACTCCACAAAGGCGGCGATCCCGGCCTGGGCGACCAGCCCGACCCAGGACCTGTCCTCTGCGGAAAGCGCGCGAAACCACATCAGCCGGTCGTCCATCCGGGACATGGCGGCCGTGCTCAGCGTGCCCATGGCCCGTTCCAGCCGGCGCGTGGTGTCCTCCCTGACCCGGTCGGGATCGAGATCCCTCCCGTCCGACCCGGTCACGACGTCGCTGTGCCTGACCGCTCGCTCGCTCCGTTCCCTCACGCCACTAAGAGTGCCAGGTCGTCGGAGATGCGCCAGCCATGGTCCCCGACAGCGCACGCCCCTCGATCTTGTACGTCCGGTACGACCGGGTCCCCCGTGGTGGACGCGACCGCGCTCAGACGACCGCGACGGCGGTGATCAGTCCGATGGCCAGGTGGGTGACCGACAGCAGCCGGGCGCCCGGCTGGAGCTCCGGCTCCTTGACCAGATCGCGCACCGAGATTCCCGCCACCCTGTCGAACGCGATCATCGCCACGGTCTGTACGGCGATGCCGACCAGGCCGAAGACCAGCGTCGCGAGCAGGCCCTCCTGCAGGGCGCCGCCGGAGGACCAGATGGAGGCCGCGACGATCAGCCCGACGGCGGCCAGCCCAGAGCAGGCCAGCAGCGTGGCGTTGGGGTTGCGCTCCTCCCTGATCAGCCGGCTGAGCTTGCCGGGAATGGCCATGTCGATCACGTAGAAGCCGATGATCAGCAGGATCACGCCGAGGGCGGCGTAGGAGGCGATCGCGAGCGCGCCGCGCCCGAGGATCTCGGCGAGGGAGAGCGCCTCGCCGCCGGTCGCGGGGGGCAGGAGCGTCACGGTCGGGATGGGGGTGGGACTCATGGCTTGATTCTCTTTCCAGGACTCAGAGCTCGATGCGGTGCGGAACGAATGACGATGTGTCGTCGGTGATGAACCCTGAGGTCTCGCGGATGCCGACACCCGCCGCCTCGTCGTGGACCACCCAGGCGCCGAGCACGGGACGCCAGCCGTCGAAGACGGGCAGTGCCTGGAACTCCTGGTAGACGTGCCCCTCGGCGCCGTAGCCGCCCGAGGTCTCGACGCGCTCGCCGGGGGCGACGATCCGCATGTTCGCGCCCTCGCGGCCGAGCAGCGGCTTGGTGATGTACGAGGACATGTCGCGGGGGCCGTCGAGATAGGCGGGCAGCAGGTTCGGGTGGTCCGGATACAGCTCCCAGAGCAGCGCGAGCAGCGCCTTGTTGGACAGCAGCATCTTCCACAGCGGCTCGATCCAGGTCATCGAGACCTGCTGGCGCACCGCCCGTGTGCCGAACGGATCGGCGACCGCCCACTCCCACGGGTACAGCTTGCAGAGCGAGCGGATCACCCGGCGCTCCATGTCGACGAAGCGGAGGTTGAGGTCGTCCCAGCCGATGTCCTCCATGGCCACCGCGACGGTCTTGAGGCCGGCCTGGTCGGCGGTCTCCTGCAGGTAGGCGAGGGTCATCGCCTCCTCGCCCGAGGTGTCCATGTTGGTCCAGGCGAAGTGCGTGGGCCCGGTGGGCAGGCCGGTCGAGATCTGCTGCCACCTGGCGATCAGTCGTTCGTGGATGGAGTTCCACTGGTCGTCGTCGGGGTAGCGGTCACGCAGCCAGAACCACTGCACCACCGAGCTCTCCAGCAGGCTGGTGGGGGTGTCGGCGTTGTACTCCAGCATCTTGGCCGGACCGGTCCCGTCGTAGCGCAGGTCGAACCGGCCGAACAGGTGCGGGTCGTTCCGCTCCCAGGAGGCGGCGATCTCCGGGGCCACCCAGTCCGGAATCGCGAAGTCGGCGTAGCGGTTCTTCTCGATGACGTGCTCCACGGCGTGCAGGCACATCCGGTGCAGATCCTCGACCTGGTTCTCCAGGTCCAGGATCTCGTCCATGGAGAAGACGTACTGCACGGTCTCGTCCCAGTACGGGCGGGTGAGACCTTCGGGGTGTGCCGAGCGGTGGTAGGCCAGGCCGTGGCCTTCGATGATGCTCTCCCAGTCGGCGCGGGGGAGCGAGGTCTCGCGTCTCATCTGTGCCGGATCAGCTCCCGCTACCCGACCCACTGCGCCCGCCGAAGCCGCCCCGTTGGATCACGGTGCCCTTACGGCTGGTGATTTTGACGTCCGAGGGGCGCAGCGTGGTTCCCTGCCGGATGCGGGCGCCGCTCCTGACGCCGCCGTAGTACCAGCTGTAGGCGCCCCGTGACCCGCGGTAGCGGGTGTCGTCGCAGAGATCCTCGTCCACCACCTGGTACGTGCCGTCCGGCTGGCGGCTGTTGAGGTCGACGCACTCGGCGCCCACCTCCTTGTAGTCCTGCTGCGTGGAGCAGGAACTGACCAGAAGCATTGAGACGACGCTGATCCCGGTGACGGTGACCGCCCTGGAAGCCTTGAACCCCGAAGGCTTGGCGGGTGGCCTGCCGGGAAGATTCTGCGGTGCGGCCTGCGGGTGTTTTGGTGGTTGGGCCATCGAGCTCCAATGAGATGCGTCGGCCTAGGCTATCGATGCTGTTTTGTCGGTTCAACCGCCGTATGGAGCCATGGTGGGGATCACCGTTGCTCACACATGGGCGATCGCGTCCGGTCGGCCCGGCGAAGAAGGGTGATCATTCCCCGTCCGATGTGTAATGTTCTGGCAAAGCACAGGGAACGAGGGGTCCGCGGTGCCGGAGATCAGACCGTTGCGGCCGGGGGATCCGCCGCGACTGGGGAAGTACTCGCTCACGGGCAGGCTGGGGGAGGGCGGTCAGGGGGTCGTCTACCTCGGCGAGTCCGAGGGCGGCGAGCGCGCCGCCATCAAGCTGCTGCATGTGCGCTTCACCGAGGAGGTCCACGCGCGTGCCCGCTTCGCCCGCGAACTGGCGGCGGCTCGCCGGGTGGCCCCCTTCTGCACCGCCCGGGTGCTCGACGCCGACCTCGACGGTGAGACGCCCTACATCGCGAGCGAGCTGATCGAGGGCCCGTCGCTGCGCCGGGTCGTCGAGCGCGACGGACCGCTGTCCGGTGAGGCGCTGGAGCGCCTGGCCATCGGCACCGCCACCGCGCTGACCGCGATCCACCACGCGGGCATCGCGCACCGGGATTTCAAGCCCGACAACGTCATGCTCGCCATGGACGGCCCCCGGGTGGTCGACTTCGGCATCGCGAAGATCATTGACGAGAGCGGGACGATCACCACTCGCGCGGTCGGCACCCCCGCCTACATGGCGCCCGAGCAGATCGCCGGAGAGCGGGTGGGGTTCCCCGCCGACGTGTTCGCCTGGGGCTCGACCATCGTCTTCACCGCCACTGGAAAGGCCCCTTTCGGGAGCGACACGATCGTGGCGACGCTCAACCGTGTCATCAACCACGAGGCCGACCTGAGCGCCCTGCCCGACGGGTTGCGTGAGCTCGTCGCCGCCTGTCTGAACAAGGACCAGAAGCTCAGGCCCACCTCGGACGTGCTGTTGAAACGCCTGCTCGGCCACCCGGTGGACGAGGCGGAGGCATCCGAGGAGGTGCTGGCCGAGGGCGTGCAGGCCGCCACAGTGGATCTGACGCGGCCGGAGGGGCCGGTCAGGCGCACCCGGAGACGACGGGTCGCGATCGCCGGCGGGATCGCCGTCCTCGGCGGGGTCGGCGCCTTCCTGGCCGTCCAGTTCGGTTTCCCGCCCGGCGGGCGGGCCGAGCCCACCCGTCCGCCGTCATCGACCCCCTCGGTCGCGGCCGAGGTCACGAAGGTCTCCACGGGCTCACCCCTGCTCGATCGGATCAAGGCCACCGGCAGGCTCCGGGTGGGCTACCGCGGCGGCCTCCCGGGGATCTCACTGGGCGACGACCCGCCTCGCGGGTTCGAGGCCGACGTGGCCGCCTACCTGGCGAAGGCCCTGTCGGTGCGCGCCGGCGGTCTCGAATTCGTGCCCGTGGGCTACGCGGCCAGGGAGGAGGCGGTGGAGAAGGGCAAGGTCGACCTGGTGATCTCCAACCTCTCGATCGACGACGCCGACCGCAGCCGGGTCGCCTTCGCCGGGCCGTACTACGTCGCCCACCGCGACGTGCTCGTCCTTGCCGATGCGAAGATCGACAAGCTGAAGGACCTGCAAGGCAAGAGGATCTGCCTGTCACCCGGGCAGACCACGGGCACGATGATCCGTGGCAGAGGTGTTGGCTTCGTCCCCACAAAAGGTGATCCCGCCCAGTGCGCGTCCCAGGTGGGCGACGGCAGCGCCGACGCCATGGTCGGCGACGACCTGCTGATCGCCGGCTTCGGTGCCCGCCTGCGCGGCGTCAAGGTCAAGATCGTCGGAGTCAGGCTCACCTCGGAACGGTACGGTGTGGCACTTCGAACCGGCGATCCGGTGGCCTGCCGGAAGATCAACGAAGTGATCACGTCCATGTACGCGGACGGAACTCTGGCACACCTGCTCGAAAGCCACCTGGGCAGGGTCGACTTCCGCTTCGAGACCGCGCTGCCCCGTCTGGAGACCTGCTAGACCCTCTTTCGCGAGTGGTCAGGTGACTCCTGGCAACGCGGGGAGGCGTCGCCAGGATGACCTCGGTGGGCAGAGGGTCCAGGGGAAGGTCACGTCAGGGGTTCGAGCAGGTGATCCCCTTCGCGGGAACCTTCCCGTCGATCAGGTAGGCGTCGGTCACCTTCGCGATGCAGGCGTCACCGGACAGGTAGGCGCCGTGTCCCTCGCCCTTGTAGGTCACCAGCACGCCGGTCCTGAGTTCCGAGGTCAGTTTCGGAGCCCACTCGTACGGGGTGGCGGGGTCGCCGGTGCCGCCGATCACCACGATCGGGGCCGAGCCCGTGGCGTTGACCCGCCTGGCCTCGTCGCTGCCGGGAACCGGCCACATCGAGCAGGTCAGGCCCATCCCGCTGCCGCCGAACAGCGGGGAGACCCTCATCGTCTCGGTCTCGACCGTGGCCAGTTCCCCGGGAGTGGGTCGTTCCGCGGTGTCGACGCAACTGATCGCCGGGAAGCTGCTCATGAGCGTCGTGTAGCTGCCGTCGGGCAGGCGACCGTTGTAGCTGTCGGCCAGCGCCAGCATGATCCGTCCGTCCCCCTTGATCGCCTGGCCCAGCGCCTGGTCGAGCAGCGGCCAGGTCATCTCCGAGTACAGCGCGGCGGCGATGCCGGTGCCCGCCAGTCCCTGCGTCAGGGTACGGTCGCCGACCTCGAGCGGGGTGTCCTTCAGGTCGTCCATGAGTTTCACGACGTTCTTGTTGGCGAGGGTCACGTCGGTGCCGATCTCACACTGACGGGGTTCCTTCACGCAGTCCTTGAGGAAGGCGTTGTAGGCGTGCTGGAAGCCCTTCGTCTGGACCATCGTGCGATCGGCCAGGGACACGCTCGGGTCCAGCGGGGCGTCCAGCACGAACCGGCCCACGTTCTTCGGGAACCTGGTCGCGTAGACCGCGCCGAGCTGCGTCCCGTACGAGATGCCGAAGTAGTTCAGTTTCTCCTCGCCCAGGGCCTCGCGGAGGCGGTCCATGTCCGCGGCGGCGTTCACCGTGCCGACATAGGGCAGCAGCTTGCCCGAGGTCTGCCCGCAGGCTGTCACGAACTCCTTGGTGGTCTGCCGGATCTCGGCGCGATCGGCGTCGTTGGTGGGCAGGGTGTTCATCGAGGTGTACTTGTCCATCATCGCGTTGTCGCCGCACCGGACGCCCGAACTGCGGCCGACTCCGCGGGGGTCGAAGCTGACCAGGTCGTAGTGGCGGTTCAGATTGGTGAAGGCCTTGGCGGCCTGGGCGAGGGTGTCGACGCCCGAGGCGCCGGGACCGCCGAAGTTGAAGACCAGCGAGCCGATCCGCTTACCGGGACCCGAGGCCCTGACGCGGATGACGGCCATGTCGATGGAGTCGCCGTCAGGTTTGGCGTAGTCGAGCGGGACCCTGAGCTTCCCGCACTGCTGCGCGCGTTCGGACTGCGCGGGAGGCTGGCCGCCGGGTCGCTTGATGTCGGTGCACGGGCCCCAGGCGATCGTTCCCGAGGGCGCGGCCGTCGACGTGGTGGTCGGCGCGGAGATGCCCGCGGCGACACTGTTTCCGTCGCCGCCGCTGCCGCAGGCGGCGAGCGCGGTTGACAGGGCCGCGACCGTCGCGGCCGCCCTAAGGATTCTTGCCATGAAAAAGCTCCCCCTGAAATCGTTCGCCGGGGGAAGCGATTCCACCCTAACCGGGCGGGCCCCCATGGAAAAGGAGAACCCGCCCGGAAAGGATCACACGCCCATGGACTGGGTGTCGTTGCTCTCGGCGCCCCCGGCCTCGGTCACGCCGTTCTTCAAGTGGTACATGGAGATGGCGTCGCCCAGCACCTCGGGGTCGAGCTCACCGCGCTCGACCAGCTGGGTGAGCACGGCCAGGGTGATCGAGGCCGCATCGACGTGGAAGTGACGGCGCAGCGCCGACCGGGTGTCCGACAGGCCGAAGCCGTCGGTGCCGAGCGAGCTCCAGTCACCGGGAACCCACTGGGCGATCTGGTCCTGGACCGCCCGCATGTAGTCGCTCACGCCCACGAACGGCCCCTGGGCCTTCGACAGCGCCTGCGTGACGTACGGCACGCGCTTGTCCGCCTCGGGGTTGAGCAGGTTGTGCTCCTCGGCGGCGAGCGCGTCGCGGCGCAGTTCCGTCCAGGAGGTGGCCGACCAGACCTCGGCCGCCACACCCCAGTCCTCGGCCAGCATCCGCTGGGCCTCCACAGCCCACGGTCCGGCCACACCGGACGCCAGGATGTTGGCCCTCGGGCCCGAGACGGCCGGAGCCGGGGCGAACCTGTACAGACCCTTGAGCAGGCCCGCCACGTCCAGGTCCGCGGGCTCGGCGGGCTGGAGGTAGGGCTCGTTGTAGACGGTCAGGTAGTAGAAGACGTTCTCCGGTTGGTCGCCGTACATCCTCCGCAGGCCGTCCTTGACGATGTGGGCCACCTCGAACCCCCACGACGGGTCGTACGAGACCGCCGCCGGGTTCGTCGAGGCGATCAGCGGGGTGTGGCCGTCCTCGTGCTGCAGGCCCTCGCCGTTCAGCGTGGTGCGGCCGGCGGTGGCGCCGAGCAGGAAGCCGCGGCCCATCTGGTCGGCGAGCTGCCACATCTGGTCGGCGGTGCGCTGCCAGCCGAACATCGAGTAGAAGATGTAGATCGGGATCATGTGCTCGCCGTGCGTGGCGTACGACGAGCCGACCGCGATCGTGGAGGCCATCGAGCCCGACTCGCTGATGCCCTCGTGCAGGATCTGGCCCTCGGTCGACTCCTTGTACGACAGCAGCAGCTCGCGGTCGACCGCCTCGTAGGTCTGGCCGTGCGGCGAGTAGATCTTCGCCGTCGGGAAGATCGCGTCGAGACCGAAGGTACGCGCCTCGTCAGGGATGATCGGCACGAACCGGTGGCCGATCTCCTTGTCACGCATGAGGTCCTTGAGCAGGCGGACGAACGCCATGGTGGTGGCGACGTTCTGCTTTCCGGAGCCCTTCTTCAGCTGCGCGTAGGCGGCGTCGCCGGGAAGTTTGACCGGCTTGGCGCGCATCACGCGCTTGGGCAGGAAACCGCCCAGAGCCGCGCGCCGCTCCTTCATGTACTGGATCTCGGGGTCGTTCTCGCCCGGGTGGAAGTACGGGGGAAGGTCGGCCTCGAGGGCGGAGTCGGGGATCGGCAGGTAGAGCCGGTCGCGGAACTCCTTCAGGTCGGCCTTGGACAGCTTCTTCATCTGGTGCGTCGCGTTGCGCGCCTCGAAGTCCTTGCCGAGGGTCCAGCCCTTGATGGTCTGGGCGAGGATGACGGTCGGCTGGCCGACGTGCTCGCGAGCCGACTTGTAGGCCGCGTACACCTTGCGGTAGTCGTGGCCGCCGCGCGACAGCTTGCGGATGTCCTCGTCCGACAGGTGCTCGACCATCTTGCGCAGGCGCGGGTCGTCGCCGAAGAAGTTCTCGCGGATGTACTCACCGGACTCGACGGAGTAGGTCTGGAACTGGCCGTCGGGGACGGTGTTCATCTTGTTGACCAGCACGCCGTCGACGTCGGCCGCCAGCAGCGGGTCCCAGTCACGGCCCCAGACGACCTTGATGACGTTCCAGCCGGCGCCGCGGAAGTAGGACTCCAGCTCCTGGATGATCTTTCCGTTGCCGCGTACCGGGCCGTCGAGACGCTGCAGGTTGCAGTTGATGACGAAGGTGAGGTTGTCGAGCTCCTCGCGGGCCGCCAGGCCGATCGCGCCGAGCGACTCGGGCTCGTCCATCTCGCCGTCACCGAGGTAGCACCAGACGTGGCTCCGGCTGGTGTCCTTGATCTTCCGGTTCAGCAGGTAGCGGTTGAACCGGGCCTGGTAGATCGCCCCGATCGGGCCGAGACCCATGGAGACCGTGGGGAACTCCCAGAAGTCGGGCATCAGGCGGGGGTGCGGATAGGAGGGCAGGCCCTTGAAGCCGTGCGAGAGCTCCTGGCGGAAGGCGTCGAGCTGGGCCTCGTTGAGGCGGCCCTCAAGGAAGGCGCGGGCGTAGATGCCAGGTGCGGCGTGGCCCTGGAAGAAGACCTGGTCTCCGGACTCGCCGTGGTCCTTGCCGCGGAAGAAATGGTTGAAACCCACCTCGTAGAGCGACGCGGCCGAGGCGTAGGTGGCGATGTGCCCGCCGACGTTGGTGCGGGCATTGGCCCGGGTCACCATGACCGCCGCGTTCCAGCGCGTGTAGGCGCGGATCCGGCGCTCGACGTACTCGTCGCCCGGGAACCAGGGCTCACGTTCCGGCGGGATGGTGTTGATGTAGTCGGTGCTACGCAGGCCGGGCACGCCGACCTGATGCTCGCGGGCCCGTTCCAACAGCCGAAGCATCAGGTAACGAGCACGAGTGCGACCTTCCGTCTTGATGACGTTGTCGAGCGACTCGAGCCACTCCTGGGTCTCACTGGGGTCGACATCAGGAAGCTGGCTGGGTAGGCCGTCGCTGATGATCGAGAAACGCTGGCGTCCGGAAGCCACTGGGTCTCGCCTTCCGAGGATGGACTTTTGTCTGGTGTAGGTCGTCTTCCATCCTGGTCGCTTACCCCGGAAAGTGCATCTCTACTTACCGGTAACCAGGAGATCCCTGCTGGCAGGGGTACATAAGTGGCCTAGACCACCGATGGTAGGACGAATTGCCGTCAAAGGTTACATCGAGGTTCCCTCTTTTTTACAGGTCCCCTCCCTGTGAATCCGGGTCCCGCCGGCTGGCCGGGTCCGGAACCCTCACGCGAGGAGGGCTCCCAGGGCTGGGAGGAGCGACTGAAACCTTGCATATATGTAACGAGTGGCCCTCCCTCTTAGTGCCCTCCGCGCCCCTTTCGTACGCCCATGGAGAGCTGGAGCGTCCCGTATAAGGTGATCTACCCAGTGCAGGCGCGTGACGGATGGGGCGCCTGATGCGCCTCGCGCTGGGTGCGGTCGTCAGCGCAGCTCACGATGGATCGTAGGATCGGTATGTGAGATCTCAGACGATCGAGGTGGTAACGGGTTCCCGGGAACGGGTGCACGACATCACCTCCGAGTGCGAGAGCTTCGTCCGGTCATGTGGGGGCGACGGTCTGTTGAACGTCTTCGTGCCCCACGCGACCGCCGGGGTCGCGCTGCTGGAGCTGGGCTCAGGCAGTGACGACGATCTGCTCGTGGCGCTGGAGGCTCTGCTTCCCGCCGATGACAGATGGAGGCATGCGCACGGCTCAAGAGGGCATGGACGGTCGCATGTCATGCCCGCCCTCATTCCGCCGTACGCCACCGTCCCGGTCCTGTCGGGGCGGCTCGCACTGGGAACCTGGCAGTCCATCGCCGTGGTGGATCTCAACGTCGACAATCTGGAACGCCAGGTCCGTTTGTCATTTTTGTCGGACTAATTCATACGTAGCCCAGTCGTTGCCGTGGCGACCGTTGACGACTAAGGGTCACAGCGTGTGGACTGTGCCGAAGCACTTTGAGCACCGTGTGATTGCGGGGCCATCCAAGCAGGAGGGACAAACGTGAGCGCGACCGCGGGTCAGGCCCAGGGCGAACGCGGCCTGGCCGAACGACTCGGCCTCAAGCAGGGTCAGGTGGTGCAGGAGGTCGGATGGGACGAGGACGCTGACGACGATCTGCGCGACTCCGTCGAGGAGCTGACCGGTAACGAGCTGGTCGATGAAGACTTCGAGGATGTCGTCGACGTCGTGCTGCTCTGGTGGCGTGACGGTGACGGTGATCTGTTCGACGCCCTGAGCAGCGTGGTGACCAACCTCACCGATGGTGGCCAGATCTGGCTGCTCACTCCCAAAGCCGGCCGGGACGGGCACGTGGAGCCGAGCGACATCGGGGAAGACGCCACCACTGCGGGTCTCTCGCAGACCAGCAGCATCAGTGCGGCCCCCGACTGGTCGGGGACGCGTCTGGCGACGCCCAAGGCGCGCCGCTAAGGGTCCGCCCTGCCGGTCCGGGCCCGCGGGCCGTACGGCAGGATGGTTAAGCATGACACATGACAAGAAAGGAACCCACGCCAAGGCGAACGAGGTGGGTAAC
>NZ_JBEXGU010000089.1:0-36807 GCF_040607515.1 Streptosporangium sp. NPDC005286
GGGCGAGACCCGCGCCAGGAGATCAGACCCTGAGTGTGAGGACGTGCTCGACCAAGGTGATCAAGGTCGATTTCACCGCGTCCCTGGACCGGGCGTCGGTCCGGACGACGGGGATGTGCGGGGCGATCGTCAGAGCCTCCCGCACCTCCTCCTCACCGTGGATGTGCGATCCGCCGAACCCGTTGAGGGCCACGACGAACGGCAGTCCGGCCTCCTCGAAGTAGTCGATCGCCGGGAAGCTGTCGGCCAGCCGCCGGGTGTCGACGAGCACGATCGCACCGATCGCACCCTTCACGAGGTCGTCCCACATGAACCAGAACCGGTGCTGACCCGGCGTACCGAACAGGTACAGGATCAGGTCGCGGTCCAGCGAGACCCGGCCGAAGTCCATGGCGACCGTGGTGGTTCGCTTTGTCGGGATGTGCGAGAGGTCGTCGACGTCCGCGCTGGCCTCTGTCATCACCGCTTCCGTGGTCAGCGGCATGATCTCGGAGACCGCGCCGACAAAGGTCGTCTTGCCGACACCGAACCCGCCGGCGACGACGATCTTCGTCGACGTCATCCCGGCGTCAGAGCCTGCGAAGCCCACTGAGCACCCTTTCAAGCAAATTGAGATCCGGCTTACCCGCATCCAGCGACGGCTGATGGATCTGCACCAGGCCCTCGGCCGCCATGTCCGCGATCAGTACCCGGGTCACGCCAAGTGGCATGCGCAACAGGGCAGAGAGCTCGGCAACCGAGCGCACCTGCCGGGACAACGAAATGATCGCCTGATATTCCGTGGAGAGCGTGGCGGGATCCACCCCCGCCAGCGTCGCCGAGGAGACCAGTGCCTCGAGAGCCAGCTGCATCCGGGGGGCGGTCCTGCCCCCGGTCACAGCGTACGGGCGAATCAACCGGTCTCGCCCGCTCTTGGCCTGAGACGTGTTCTGGGGTTCCTCCCCCGGTCCACGCCAACCTGGTGCGTCCATATCACCCCCCTATCGCTGAACCGACTGCAGTTCGGCCCGTAGCGCAGGCGTAAGCGCCTGCCCGGCACGCTCTGCGAGCAGTGTCATCTGGTAGGCCACCAGGCCCATGTCACAGTCCGGCGAGGCCAGTACGGCCAGCGCGGAACCATCGCTGATCGACATGGTCAGCAGGAGGCCCCGCTGCATCTCGATCACTGTCTGTGCCACAGGACCACCCTCGAAGACTCGTGAGGCGCCCTGGGTGAGGCTGATCAGACCGGCCGTGATCGCGGCGAGCTGGTCCGCCCGGTCCTTGGGAAACCCCTGGGAGTAGGCCAGCGGGAGCCCATCCGCGGAGACGATCACCGCGTGCGCCACTCCGGGCATCTCCTTGACGAACTCGGTGATCAGCCAGTTGAAGCCGCGGGCGGCCTGGCTGAGTTGGTTGTTCACTGCTGGTTCTCTCCCTCGACGGCCTTGGCGCGCTCGCTCATCTCAGCGCGTCCCTGCCGTACGCCTTGCTGGAAACTGGACAGGCGGCTGCGCACCCGATCCGCCGATATCGGCGGCATCGAGGGGGCCGGCGCAGCCGGTGCCGCCGAGGCGGCTCCGGGAACGAGGTTCGCCTTGGGCACCCGCTTGGGAAGGCCCGCTCCGGTCACGCCGCCCTCCACCGGCTTCTTGGCGACCTCGGCGGCCGCCCAGCCCTGATCCGAGGGGGTGCTCCACGGCTGCCTGTCGGCCGCGGGCGCGGCCGGCCTGGGCGGCTGTGCCTGCTGCTGCGGCGGCTGTGCCTGCTGCTGAGGCTGCGGCGCGGAGTGCGAGATCTGCGGGAAGTTCTGGGTCTCCAGTCCCTGCGGACCCCGCCTGACCCGCTGCTCCAGCAGCCGGGGCCTGGCCTCGGCGACGGGCTCGGGATCGGGCTCTGCCTCCTGCTCCTGTTCCGGCTCGGGTGCGACGGACGTGCTGCTGCGGAACCAGTCGGACCCCACCGCCGCGAAGATCGGCAGGAACTCCTCCGGCTCCGGTTCCGTCGGCGAGACCTCGACCGCGGGAAGGGCCTGGGTGTTCTCCACCGGCTCCAGCCGCTGCGGTGTCCACAGATCGGACGAGGAGGTCTCGGGCCAGGCCGAGGGGAACGACGGCGCCGGGGTCGACGCCAGCGGCGACGACCACAGGTCCTCCACCGCGGAGGCGGGCACCACCGGCCCCGACCAGAGATCCCCGGACATCGGCGCCGGCACCTGGGGAGGCGTCTGAGGCGGCGCCTGGGCGGGCTGTCCGAGGCCGACCGGCGGCCGGCCGCCGCGCCCGGCGCCGGTCCCGAACGGGTCCGGGTTCGGAGCGGAGCCGAACGGGTCGGGGTTCACCGAGGAGAACGAGCTTGCGGGACCGCCGAAGGAACCGGACGGCATACCGCCCTGCCCGGCCATCGCCATCTCGGGCATCACCGTGCCCTGGGCCACCACCTGCACCGGCAGGAGCACGACGGCGCTCAGGCCGCCGGTCTCCGGGCGCCTGAGCTGGACCCTGATCCCGTGGCGCATGGCCAGGCGGCCGACCACGAACAGGCCCATCCGGCGGGAGACCGACAGGTCCACCGCGGGAGGCTCGGCCAGCCGGCGGTTGGCCTCGGCCAGTTCCTCGTCGCTCATGCCGATGCCCGCGTCGGTGACCGCCAGGATGACGGCGCCCATCTCGTTGCCGTTGCTGGTCACCGTGATCTTGGTGTCCTGCGGCGAGAAGAAGATCGCGTTCTCGACGAGCTCCGCGACCAGGTGGACGACGTCGTTGACAGCCTGGCCGATGATCGAGATGCCCGACTCGACCCGGAGGTTCACCCGCTCGTAGTTCTCGACCTCCGACAGCGAGGCGCGGACGACGTCGCTGAGCGGAACCGGCTCACTCCACCGGCGGCTCTGCTCCTGACCGGCGAGGACCAGGAGGTTCTCGGAGTTCCGGCGCATGCGGGTGGCCAGGTGGTCCAGCTTGAAGAGGCTGCCGAGCCGGCTCTCGTCCTGCTCACCCTGCTCCAGGTCGTCGATGAGGTCGATCTGGCGTTCCACGAGCGACTGGGTGCGCCGGGAGAGGTTGACGAACATCGCGTTGATGTTGCTTCGCAGCCGGGCCTCGTCACCCGCCAGCCGGATGGCCTCGCGGTGGACCTCGTCGAAGGCCCTGGCCACTTCCCCGATCTCGTCACGGGAGGCCACCCCGATGGAGGGCACCTCGATGTTCGGAGCGTGGTCTCCGGACTCCCGCAGCACCCGGACGGTCTCGGGCAGCCTGGTGTCGGCCACCTCAAGCGCCTCGCTGCGCAGCTTGCGCAGCGGCCGGACGAGCGTGCCGGCCACCCAGGCGGTGATGAGCAGGATCAGGACCAGCAGGACCAGGATCGAGACACCGGAGATCGCGGCGCTGCGCTGCTCGGCGCTCTCCATCTCCTGGCTGCGGGCGACCACCGCGGCCGACAGGCCGCGCTCGACGGTCCGCATGTTGTCCACGATCGCGGAGGAGGCGGTGTACCAGGTGTCGGCGCTCCTGAGCCAGCCGCCGCCGATCCGCTCCAGCGGCTTGTTCTCCCGCATGAGGGACATGACAAGGGCGCGCATGGAGTCTGCCTGGTCGACCTTGGGACCGTTGACCACGTCACGGAAGCGCTTGATCTCGGCGGCCGAGGCGGTCGCCCGGAAGGCGTTTTCCTCGCTCAGCTGGCTCCGGTACGCGCCCAGCAGGTCGGCGGGGTCGTCGAAGTCGAACTTGCGGTCCAGGAAGCTGACCAGGAGGGTGCCCCGCTGCCTGGCGACCTGCTCCTTGGCCCGGGTCAGCGCGCCCAGCGCGAGCGCGTCACCGATGAGGCGCTCGTCGCCGCCGCTGCGGCCCAGGTCGTCGTGGAGGGTGATGAAGTCGGTGATCATCCGCGAGTACATGCCGAGGGCCGCCCGGGGCAGCACGCTGCCGTCGGTCATCAGCCTGCGCAGGCCGGGGAGACCGTTGAGCCAGCGGCGGATCTGGGCGACCTCGGTACGGACGCGGACCGCCTGCGACTCGTCGAGGTCCTCCATGGCGGCCAGCGTCTGCTTGCTGCTCCGGTCGACCACCCCACGCTGCTCCCTGACCTTGGTGAGCCGGGAGCGAGTGGCGCCGGCGACGTACCAGGCGGTGAGGTCGCGCTCCTCGGCCATCTCGTGAGCGAGCGTGCCGAGCGACTCGACCAGTGAGGCGACCTCGGTCATCCGGCGGTACTCACCGGCCGTGGCGAGGGCGGTGGTCAGCTGAAGTCCGGTGAGCAGGACGGCCGCGGCGGTCGGGAGCAGGATCAGCGCGACCAGACGGGGACGCACGCGCCAGTTCGCCGGCAGGAGTCGACTGCCCACCCCTGACGCGCGGTGGCTCCGGCGGTCTTGTGTCATCACTGGCCTACGTAACCCCTCGCCGGATTTGGAAGCGGCGAAAGCAATTTGAGCACATCCTTTATGTCACTTCGAATGGAGTAAATGCCGATAAATCCCCGCAAAAAGGACATACGGCTACAAAGTTTTCAGGCCGGCCGGAAGGAATCCTTCACCTCCGGAGCCTGGTGCTTGATCATCAGGTGGCGGGTCACAGAGTATTCCCCAACCGCCTCCTGACTCATGTCCTTGCCGAAGCCGCTCCCCTTGACCCCGCCGTGCGGCGCCTCAGAGGCGATGGGCAGATGGTCGTTCACCCAGGTCACGCCCACATCGAGCCGATGCGACACGCGCAGCGCCCTGGCCACGTCCCTGGACCAGACCGATGAGGCCAGCCCGTAGACGGTGTCGTTGGCCAGCCGGACCGCCTCGTCCTCTCCGTCGAAGGGCAGGGCGACCAGTACCGGACCGAAAAGTTCACCCTGAACGATCTCACTGTCCTGGGTCGCGCCGGAAACCAGCGTGGGCGGGTAGTAGAACCCGGGCCCTTCGAGCGGGGCGCCGCCGCAGAGCACGGAGGCGCCCGCGGCGACGGACCGCTCCACGAAGCCGTGCACGCGGTCGCGGTGCACCGCGGAGATCAGCGGGCCGATGTCGGTGGCCGGATCCCAGGGGTCGCCCACACTGACCCGCGCCAGCGTCGCGTGCAGCGCCTCGACCGCCTCGTCGTACACCTCCCGGGAGATGTAGACGCGAGTCGCGGCCGTGCAGTCCTGGCCGGTGTTGTAGGTGGCGCCCATCGCGACGCCCCTGGCCATCTCGGACAGGTCCGCGTCACCGAAGACCAGCGCCGGAGCCTTGCCGCCGAGCTCCAGGTGGACCCGCTTCAGGGAGCCCGTGGCACCGCGCATGACCGCGCGGCCGGTCGCGGTGGAGCCCGTGACGCTCACCATGTCGACGCCCGGGTCGGTGACGAGGGCCTCGCCCACCTCGGCGCCGCCCAGCACCACCTGGAGCAGGCCGTCGGGCGCGCCGGCCCGGGCGAACAGCTCGGCCATCCGCAGCGTGGTGCCCGGCGTCTGCGGTGCGGGCTTGATGACCACCGCGTTCCCCGCAGCGAGCGCGGGGCCGATCTTCCACACCGCCATGACCAGGGGGAAGTTCCACGGAGCGATCGATCCGACGACGCCCACCGGACGACGCACCAGCACCGAGGTGTAGCCGGAGCTGAGCACCCCCGCACCGGTGCCGTCCAGCGAACGGGCCGCCCCGGCGAAGAAGCGGAGGTTGTCCGCTGCGAACGGCAGCTCGCCGTCGCGGAAGACCGCCGCGGGCTTGCCCGTCTCGACGACCTCCAGCCGGGTGAGCTCCTCGGCGTCGGCCTCGACGAGATCGGCGAAGCGCAGCAGCACCCTGGCCCGCTCGGCCGGGGTCGCGGCGCTCCATTCCCGGAACGCCACGCGGGCCCGCCGCACGGCGGCGGCCACCTCCTCGATCGGGGTGTCGGCGATCTCCTCCAGGAGCTCGCCGGTCGCCGGATTGATCAACTTGCCCATGGAACTTCCCTCATCGTGGTGGTGCGGAGAGCCGTCAGGCGCCGGCCTGCTCGATCAGGTCGGCCGCCCTGCGCAGGCCGTCCCGCCCGCGGACCTCCTCGCCCGCGGCTGCCAGGCGCTCGCGGAGCGCGCCGTCGCCCAGGAGCCTGTCCAGCGCGCCGGTCAGCTCCTCGTCGGAGAAGGTGTAGGTGGACAGGCGCACACCGTAGCCGAGTTCGTGGACGCGCTGCGCGTTGTCGTACTGGTCCCAGAACAGGGGCAGCAGGATCATCGGCTTGCCGAAGTGCAGCGCCTCGGTGGTGGTGTTGTTGCCGCCGTGCGTGATGACCAGGTCGACCATAGGAATGATCTTGGTCTGCGGGACGAACTCGGCGCCCCACATGTTGTCGGCCAGCTTGATCTCCTCGTGCAGCGGACCCATCGACACGATGAAGCGGTGCGGGGTGGTGGCCAGCACGTCGATGACCCGCTGCATGAGCGAGACGTCCGCCGAGCCGAGCGAGCCCAGCGAGAAGTAGACCAGCGAGCCGTCCCGCCCGGCCAGCGACGCGGGGAGCTCGAAGCCGCCGTCCGTCTCGCGCACCGAGGAGTCCAGGCGGTGCCAGGAGTCGCCCAGCGGCCGGGCGTCGACGTAGTCGGCGATCTCGGGGAAGACGTAGAGGTTGAGGTCACCCTCGTGGATGAAGTCCAGGTCCGGCAGCGGGTCGGCGCCCTGCTCGACGACCCACTCGTTGAAGGCGGTCCAGATCTCGCGGTGGGTGCGGCCGTACTCGGCGTTGAAGGCACCCCACTGCGACCGGTCGTCGGCGGGCAGCCCGGAGAAGACCGGGGCGACGCCCTCGCCGCGCACCTCCAGCGGGTTGCAGGAGACGATCCGGACGAACGGCTTGCCCGCCGTCAGCAGCGCCGGGAAGGTGATGACGTTGTCCTCGACGATGACGTCCGGCTGGACGCGCTCGATAATCTCCTTCAACTGAGGCTCGCAGTACTTGGCGCCGTCGATAAGCGCCTCCCAGATCGGCTTGGTGACCGTCTCCAGCTGCTCCAGAGTGGACTTCCGGTATTCCGGTGCGGTGTCCCTGATGAAGTCCTTCCAGAACTGCCCGGCGTCCTGCTCCTCTTCTGCCGGAGGCGCGAGATCGACCAGGTCCTCCTCGAATCCGAGGGCCTCCAATTTCCCCTTCCAGGAGGCCTCAGCTGCGAAAACGACTCTGTGCCCACGCTTACGAAGAATGTCACCGATGCCGATGCAGTTGTTCGTCGGCCCGTAGGCGCTCTCCGGCATGAACAGGATCGTGAGAGACATCACGCCTCCTTACGTCTAGAGGTTGCGGCTTTTGAAGAATGGTGTAATTCTCGGCTAGCAAAAATTCTAGAAAACGGTCACTATGGACCCCGGCACAGAGCGTGGTTTTCAACGAGCGGGGGAATATGACGCGCAAGGGACGGGCGGACCGGCGCCTGGATCTCATCGCGGCCGCACATCGGGCGATCATCCGGCACGGCACCGAGGGAGTGCACCTCAACCATGTCGCGGAGGAGGCCGGGCTCACCTCCGGGGCCGTCCTGTACCACTACCCGCGTCTCAGCGAACTGCTGGTCGACGCCCACCACGCCGGGATGGAACGCTTCTACGAGCAGCGACTCAAGCGGATCAAAGGCATGCGTGACCCCGCGGAGAAACTTGTCGTGACCGTCCGCTCGGGGCTGCCGCACGGCCCGGACGACCCGGACGTCCGGCTGCTCAACGAGCTCGGCGGAGCCGCGCCCCGCAACAGGATGTACGCCCTGCTGCTGACCACTCTCTACGACCGCCAGGTCTCGCTCTACCAGAGCATCCTGGACACCGGGGCCGCGTTGGAGACCTTCACGCTGTCGGGCGACTCCCTGCTCATCGCCCGCAACCTGGTCGCGCTCGAGGACGCGTACGGCTATCGCATAACGGCCCGCCACCCGGTGATCGGCCCGCAGGAGGCGGCGGAACTCATCCTCGACTACGCCAGGACCGCGACGAACCACCCGCTCAACTCGTCTCATTGAGGGATCAGCACTCCGTCCCCCTCGGCCCAGCCGAGCGCCACCTCAGAACCCGCCTGGACCTGGGTGGCCCCCTGGGTGGCCACCAGCACGGGCTGCCGGCGCCCGCTCACCTGTACCGACACGTGCGAGACGCCGCCGTAGAAGCTCACGTCGACGACCTCGCCGCTCAGCACGCCCTTGCCCTCGTCGTCCAGCCTGACCCGCTCCGGCCGTACGGCGAGCAACGCGGGCGTGCCGTCGGGCAGGTCCGACGTCCCGGGAAGGATGCCGAGTTCCTCGCCGGCCAGGCCGACCGAGCAGGCCCTGCCCTCGAAGATGTTGTTGGCCCCCACGAAGCCGGCGACGAACGGCGTGCGCGGGTGCTCGTACAGCTCCACCGGGGCGTCCACCTGCTCGACCCCACCGGCGTTGAAGACCGCGATCCTGTCGGCCAGCGACATGGCCTCCTCCTGGTCGTGGGTGACCACGACGAAGGTGATGCCGACCTCGTTCTGGAGCCGCTTGAGCTCCAGCTGCATCTCCGCGCGCACCTTCTTGTCCAGCGCGGACAGCGGCTCGTCCAGCAGCAGCAGGCGCGGCCGCTTGACGATCGCGCGGGCGAGCGCGACCCGCTGCCGCTGGCCGCCGGAGAGCTGATGCGGCCTGCGTCCGGCCATGGTCTCCAGCCCGACCTTCTCCAGGACCTCGTCGACCCGGCCGCGGACCTCCGCCCTGCCCAGCCTCTCCCGCTCCAGGCCGTACGCGACGTTCTTGGCCACGGTCATGTGCGGGAAGAGCGCGTACGACTGGAACATCAGGTTGACCGGGCGGCGGTGGGCCGCCTGGCCGAGCAGGTCGTCGCCGTCGAGCGTGACGGTGCCCTCGTCGGGCGACTCGAAGCCCGCCAGGATCCGCAGGAGTGTCGTCTTACCGCAGCCGCTGGGGCCGAGCAACGCGAAGAACTCGCCCTGCCGGATCTCCAGGGAGACGTCCGACAGCGCCGTGACGTCACCGAACCGGCGGCTGACACCCGTGATCTTCAGCATTAGGACAGCGACTCCGTCAGTCGGGTCATCCGCTGGGTCACGATCACCGCGGTGAAGCTCACGAGCAGCAGCAGCGTGGCCAGGGCGTTGATCTCGGGGGTGACCCCGAAGCGGACCATTGAGTAGATGACGATGGGCAGGGTCGGCGTGGTGGGCGCCGCCGTGAAGAACGCGATGACGAACTCGTCGATCGAGAGGGTGAACGCGAGCAGCGCGCCGGCCAGGATGCCCGGCGCCAGCTGCGGCAGCGTGATCCGGAGGAACGTGGTGAACGGCGTCGCCCCCAGGTCCCTGGACGCCTCCTCCAGGGAGGTGTCGGCGTGGGTGAGCCGGGTGCGGACCACCGCGGTCACGAACGCCATGCCGAACACCGTGTGGGCCAGCAGCACCGAGTGCAGCCCGAGGGTCGACTTGATCGTGGCGTAGAACACCAGCAGGCCGATGCCCAGCACCAGGTCGGGCAGGACGGCCGGCAGCACGCCGAGCGCGTCCAGCGCCCGCGACCTGGTGTGGCGGGCCAGGCCCACGGCCAGCAGGGTGCCGAGCACCGTGGCCAGCACCGTGGAGCCCACCGCGACGATCAACGTGTTGACCAGGCCCTGGCGAATGTCGGCGTTCTCGGCGAGCGTGCCGTACCACTTCAGGCTGAAGCCCTCGTAGACGTAGGGGGACTCGCCGGCGTTGAAGGACATCACGACGAGCACGACGATCGGCGTGTAGAGGAAGACGTAGGTCGCCCAGAAGGGGACGTACAGCAGTCGGGGTCTACGCACGTCGGGCACTCCATGCCTGCGCGAGCAGCAGGACGATCAGCACGGCGATGAGCGCCAGTGCGAGGGTGGACCCGAACGGCCAGTCGCGCGCCTTGAGGAACTGGTCCCTGATCAGGTTGCCGACCATGATGGAACGGCCACCGCCGAGCAGCTCGGGGATGATGAAGTTGCCGAAGCTCGGTACGAACACGAACAGGCAACCGGTGAACACACCCGGCAGGGTCAGCGGCAGCGTCACCGAGGCGAACGTGCGGACGGGCCCGGCGCCGAGGTTGGCCGACGCCTCGCGGAGCTGCGGGTCCAGCTTCTCGATCGCCGCGTACAGCGGCAGGACCATCAGCGGCAGGTACGAGTACACCAGGCCGGTGACGATGGTGCCCTGGTTGTAGAGCAGCTCCAGCGGCTTGTCGATCAGTCCCAGGTCCATCAGGGTGCTGTTGACCAGCCCGGGACCGCTCAGCAGGACGATCCAGGCGTAGATGCGCACCAGGAAGTTGGTCCAGAACGGCAGCACGACCGCGACCAGCGCGATCGTCTTCCACTTCGACGGCAGCTGGGCGATCAGGTAGGCCGTCGGGTAGCCGACCAGCAGGGCGATCAGCGTGGCGATCGCGGCCAGCTTCAGCGAGCCGATCAGCACGTCGAGATAGAGGGGGTCGAGCAGACGGGTGAAGTTCTCCCCCGTCGCCTCGTAGACCACGCCGCCGAAGCGGCCCCTGCGAAACACCGTGAAGCTGATGAGCAGCGCCAGCGGGATCACCAGCAGGACGATCAGGTATGTCAGTCCGGGCCCCAGGAAGACGAGCCTTCCCAGGGCACGCGATCGGCGCGCCCGTGATCGCACGGACGCGCCGGAACCGGTGGAGCGTGTCACTACTTTGCCGAGACCTCGGTCGCGAGCTTGGTGAACTTCAGCGAGTCCTCGCCCAGGTCGATGATCGACTCACCCTTGAGCAGGTCGGACGGGCTCATCTGCAGCGGGGCGTTGGCGGCCTTGAGCTCGGGGTTCATCGCGTCCATCGCGGCCTTGTTCGGGACCTTGTAGAGGATGTTCTCCGCGGCCCAGCCGTGCACCTTCGGGTCCAGGATGTAGTTGATGAAGGCGTGTGCCGCCTCCTTGTTCTTGGAGGACTTCAGCACGACCATGGTGTCCACCCACAGGTCGCTGCCCTCCTTGGGCACCACGAACTTGATGTTCTTCTCGGTGGTCGGGCACCAGCCGTCCCACGCCTCGACCATCACGGCCTCGCCGCTCTTGAGCAGCTCACCGAAGGTGGTGTCGTCGTACTTGAGCAGCTTGGGCTTGGCCTCCAGCAGCTTTGCCTTGACCTTGGCGAGCTCCTCGTCGCTCTTGGTGTTGACCGAGTAGCCGAGTGCCTTGATGGCGGGCAGGGCCAGCCAGCGCTCGGTGGTCATCATGGTGACCTTCTTGACCGCGTCGGCCGGCGGGTTGAGGAGATCGTTCCAGCTGGCCGGAGCGGTCTTCACCAGGTCGGTCCGGTAGCAGATGCCGGTGGTGCCCCAGGTATAGGGAACCGAGAAGACGTTGCCCTTGTCGTAGGAGAGCTCCTTGGCCTCGGGGTAGAGGTTCGCGAGGTTCGGGATGAGCTCGGGGTGGAGCGGCTCCAGCAGCCCGGCCTCGTTGAGCGCCTGGGCGTACTGACCGGAGACGAAGGCCACGTCGAGCCCGGTGTCGGCGCCACCGGTGAGCTTCGCCATGATCTCTTCGTTGGTGGCGTGCAGCGTGACCTTGAGGTCGGTCTTGAGCTTGTCCTTGACCTCGGTGGCCAGCTCCTTGGGGGTGTAGCCGTCCCAGACGGAGATGGTGATGCTCTGCTTGGAAAGGTCGGCGTTCGGGTTGAGCTGCGCCGATGAGGCACTGGCAGCGGGCGCGGCGGTGTCCGCGGCCTCCCCGCCACATGCCGAGACTGCGAGCGCGAGGCCGACGGCCAGCGCGGCAGCCGGAAGATTACGGGGGTACCGAGTGCGGGACACGGCCGCTACTCCTTCAGAATTCAGTGTAAGTGGGGTAGACCGGCCGTTGGGGACACGGCAGACCAAAGCAGGAGTGTTGCAGTCAACATTATCTTGAGCAAGACTTCCCACGACATCACCCCTGGAAAGTTGGGTCCGTTTGTTAAATCCAGCTTCAATCTGGAACCGGCTCGACACGGTTCCCCGAGCCGGCGACGGACGGAGCAGTGCCCTCCTTGACGCTCTGACCAGTGTGGATCCCTCCCCCTTCAGGGTGCGCAGGTTCCATCCACTTCCCTCCCCGGCTGCCACGATTTTCTCAACCGACACTCAATTGTCATGGATCGACGGAACCGTCGGGACGGGTGAGCGCGGGTTCGACGTCGACCAGACCAACCACTCGGTGGTCGTCGGCGAGAGGGTGGTTGTCAAATGGCTCACCCCGCCCGTGCCGCTCCCGGCGCCCGCGCCCGACATGTTCGCGCACCTGACATCGGTCGGCTTCACCGCGACCGCCACGCCCTACGCGGCCCTCTCCCGGCGCGCGGACGACGGCTCCGAGATGTTGCTCGCCCTCGTCACCGCCTACCTCCCCGAGGCGAGGGACGGCTGGGAGTGGTGCGTGGACGAGGCCGTCTCCTTCGGCACCTCCTTCGCCGCCGACCTGGGCGCCCTCTCGGCCGACCTGCACGCGGCGATGGCGACCCCGTCGGCGACCTTCCCCGACCCGGTACGTACGGCGGAGGGCCCGTGGTCGCTCCGGGCCGGCGAGGCACTGGAGGAGGCGCTGGCACTGACCGACGGCGAGGACGGCGAGTGGCTCGCGGCCCACGCCGGCGCGCTCCGCGCCGGCCTGGCTCCGCTGGCCGCCGCGGGCGCCACCCCGCTGATCCGCATCCACGGCGACCTGCACGTCGGCCAGATGCTCCGCTGGCGGGACGGGTACGCGGTGATCGACTTCGACGGCAACCCGACCGTCGCGGACGCCGCCCCCTTCCAGCCCGCCGCCCGCGACCTCGCCCAGCTCACCACGAGCCTCGAACACGTCGGCCAGGTCGCGGTCAGGCGCCGCGACGCCGATCCGGCGATGATCGCCGAGTGGGCCGTCGCGGCCCGCGCCACCCTGGAGTCGGCCTACTCGGACCGCCTGGCCGAGCTGGGCCACGCCGGTCTTTTGGACCGTTCCCTGCTGCGCCCGTTCGAGATCGAACAGGAGTGCCGCGAGCTCGTCTACGCCGCCCGGCATCTCCCCCGCTGGCGCTACGCCCCGATGGGCGTACTGCGGTCCCGCTACCGGTGACCGTTGAAACCGATGAAGGAGAGCACGTGATTCCCGAGCTGTACCTCACCGATCTGGAGGCCAAGCCCGCCGCGCTGACCGGCCTGGCGAGCGCCCTGGAGGCCGGCGACCTGTTCGCCGGAGTCCCCTCCGGGATCCGGCGGGTGGTCTTCCTTGGCATGGGCAGCTCCCGGTACGCCGCCCGGGTGGCCGCGCTGCGCCTGCGGGCCGCCGGGGTGGACGCGGTGGCCGAGTACGCCTCCGCCGCCCTGACCTACCCGCCGAGCCCGGACACCCTGGTGGTCGCCATCTCCGCCACCGGTGGCAGCAGGGAGACCCTCGACGCGGTCGCCCGCGTGCGTGGCCGCTCCTTCGTCCTCGCGCTGACCAACGCGCCGGGCTCGCCGGTCACCGAGGGCGCCGACCTGGTGGTCCCGATGCTGGCCGGCGAGGAGCGCGGCGGCGTGGCCTGCCGGACCTTCCAGCACACCCTCGCCCTGCTCCTGGCACTCGGAAACCGCCTCACCGCCTCCGGCGGGGACTCACCCGCACTGCTCCGCCGTACGGCCGAGGCCACCGCCGATCTGCTGGAGCGCCGCGACGAGTGGCTGGAGCCGGCGGCGGCACTGCTCGACGGCCCGCACGGCGTCTACACGATCGCCCCCGCCGAGCACCTGTCCTCCGCCGAGCAGTCGGCCCTGATGTTCCGGGAGGGGCCGCGCAGGGCGGCCGACGCGTGCGAGACCGGCGACTGGGCCCACGTGGACGTCTACCTCACCAAGACCCTGGACTACCGCGCCATCCTGTTCCCCGGTTCTCGCTACGACGAGCAGGCCATGGACTGGATCCGGCAGCGCGGCTCCACGGTCCTGGCCGTCGGCGGCGACCTCCCCGGCGCCAAGGCCGCCGTCCGCTACCGCCACGACGACGACCCCGACGTGGCGCTCCTGACCGAGACCCTGGTGGCCGAGCTCATCGCCGCCAGGTGGTGGCTCGCCCCGAGCTGACCCGCCCACAGCGGGCCCACGATGGGCCTCAGATCTGGTCGAGGCCGCTGAGGACGCGTTCGAGGAGGTCGGGACCGGGACCCGCCGCGTCGACCTTGGGGTGGTGGATCCGCACCAGGCCCTCGGACTCCATGTCGGAGACCAGGACGCGGGTCACGCCGAGCGGGACGCCGAGAAGGGCGGAGATCTCCGCGACCGAGCGGACCCGGCGGCACAGATCGCTGATGAGGCGGTACTCCCGGATGTAGGACAGGCCGAGCTGGGCCGGGGTCGAGGTCGAGACCATCGCCTCCATGGCGAGCTTGGCGCTCGGCACGATCCGCCCTCCGGTCACGGCGTACATCCGGACCAGCGAGCTCTCCTCCTCGACCGGTTCGCCGTACTCCGGCTCGTACCCGAAGCGCCCGTCCTGCCCGCCGTCGGAGTTGTCGGCCCGCACGGCTACCGGTCCTGGTTCGGGAGCTCGTTGCGCGCCCTGCGCACGCCCTGCTGGAAGCTCGACATCCGTTCGCGGAGCCGCTCGGCCGAGACCGGGGCGGCGGCCGGCCCCGGGGTCGGGTTCGGCTGTGACCGCGCGAGCGGCGCCACCGAGCCGGGCACCAGGTTCGCCCTGGGGGTGCGTTTGGGCAGGCCGGCCCCGGTCGTACCGCCGTGTGCGGGTGCGCTCGCCGCCTGGGCGGCCTGCCAGCCCCCGTCACCGGGCGAGGACCACGGCTCGGGCTCGTCCCGGGGGCTCTCCGGAGCGGGGTCGCCCGTGGCCGCACCGGTATCCCTGGAGGCGGTGATCCTGAACCAGGCGGACTCGACCGAGGCGAAGATCGGCAGGAAGTCGTCCTGTTTCGCCGGCGGCGAGGTCCCCACCCTGGGCAACGGCCCTGTCTCGTCCGCCCGGGCCGGACGGGGAAGGGGATCGAGCGGGCCGGGGTGCGGCGCCGGGAACTCCCCCTGCGGGCGGGACCGCTCCGGGGGCGGACTCCACACGCTCGGCGCGCTCGCGTCCGGCCGCCCGTCCCACGCGGGTGCGGGCCACGTCTGCGCGGGGGGCGCCGCGAGCACGGGAACCCTCGGGGGCAGGCCCTCGGCACCGGGCGGCCCCGTGCCGGGAGCCTGCGGGAACGACGGGCCGGCAAGGGGCGCGACGCCCGCGGGGAAGGCGGCGGGGAGCCGCGGGTAACCGACCTGCTGGGGCGCGGGGGGCGGCGTGACGAGGAGTGTCTCCGGGAGGAGGACCATCGCGGTCAGGCCGGTCCCCTGGGGGCGGAGCTGGACACGGATGCCGTGCTTGAGCGCGAGACGGCCGACCACGAACAGACCCATGTGGCGGGCGACCGAGGCGTCGGCGGCCTGCGGGTTGGCCAGCCGCCAGTTGGCCTGGGCGAGCTCGTCGAGCGTCATGCCGATGCCCTGGTCGGTCACCGAGATCATCACGCCTCCGCCCTCGATCCGGCTGCTGGACACCGTGACCTTGGTTTTCGTCTGCGAGAACGAGACGGCGTTCTCCACCAACTCGGCCAGCAGGTGGACCACGTCGCTCACCGCGGGGCCCGCGACGGCGACCTCCGACTGGACCCGGTTCGTCACCCGCTCGTAGTTCTCCACCTCCGACAGCGACGCCCTGACCACGTCCATCAGCTCGACAGGCTGCCTCCAGCGCCGCGCCACCTCCTGCCCGGCGAGGACGAGCAGGTTCTCGCTGTTGCGGCGCATGCGGGTGGCGAGGTGGTCGAGCTTGAACAGGTCCGCCAGCCGCTGGTCGTCGCGCTCGCCGCGCTCCAGCCGCTCGACCAGGCTGAGCTGGCGTTCCACCAGGCTCTGGCTCCGCCGGGAGAGGTTGACGAACATCGCGTTCACCGTGTTGCGCAGCTTGGCCTCGTCGCCCGCCAGCCGCACCGCCTCCCTGAGCACCTCGTCGAACGCCCTGGCGACCTCACCGATCTCGTCTCGGGAGAGCACCCCGATCGGCGGCACGTCCGCGACGACCTCCCCCTCGCGCGACTCGCGGACCCGCTGGACGTACGCGGGCAGCCGCTCCCCGGCGACCTCCAGTGCCTCCCCGCGCAGCCGCCGTAGCGGGCTGACCAGCGAGCGCGCCACCCAGATGGTGATCACCAGCACGAGCGCCAGCAGGGTGACGACGGCCATGGCGACCATCAGGGCATGCCTCTGCTCGGCGTCACCGAGCTGCTGGCTGCGTACCACGATGTCCCGGGCGTGCCGTTCCTCGACCCCGCGCATGTGGTCGACGACGACGGTGGCCGCGTCGTACCACTCCTTGGCGTCGTCCTTCTCCGCCAGGTCCAGCCCTTTCAGCGAGATACCGGAGGCCGCGCGGAGCAGGACCAGCTCGCGGAGGAACTCGGCGCGGTCGGCGGTACGGCCGTTGACCGCCTCGTCGAAGAGGCGGCGGTCCCGGCTTCCGGCCTCGGCGGCGAAGGTCTTCCTCTCGTTGCGCTCCGTGGAGAGCGCGCCGAGGAACTGCTCCATCTGCTCCTGCTCGAACCGCCCCGCCACCAGCACCACGGTCAGCAGCGCCCGCTGGAACGAGACCGCCTCCTTGGCACGGGCGAGCGCGTCCAGGGTCAGGGCCTGGCCGAACAGGACGTCGTCGGCCGTGCCCTTGCCGAGCTCGTCGTGGAGGGAGATCAGATCGGCGATGACCAGGCTGTAGGCGGCGATGACCGCGTCGGGCAGCAGCGTCGACCCCAGGGCCTGGGTACGCAGCGGCGGGAGGTCGTCCAGGCGGGTGATCGCGGCCTCGACCTCGTCCCGGGCACGGCCGCTCACCTCCCCGCCGAGCAGGGCGCCGCTCTCGCGAACGCGTATCACGACACCGTCGACCAGGTCCATCTGGGCCTGCACGTTCTCCACCCCGCTCGCGGGGCGGCCGAGGGCGATGAACCAGGCGGTGTGGTCACGTTCCTCGGCCAGTTCGTGGGTGAGCGCGCCGACGTGGCCGGAGAGCCGGGCGAGGTCGTTGATCCGCCGGTAGTCGCCCGAGGCACTCATCGAGGCGAACACCTGGACCCCGCCGAGCAGCACCGCGGCGATCGTGGGCACCAGGATGAGCGCGACGAGGCGCCGACGCACCCGCCAGTTCCGCGGGCGTAGGCCGCTGCCCGCGTCTTGGATCCTCTGTGTGCTCACCGAACGCTGCCTCTCGGTGGATGAACCCCTGGTCGAATTTCCCGCGGTTCCCGGCAATTCGAGCACATCTCGACCTATGCGGCCAAGCGAACACAGCTCAATAAATGCGTATTTCTGGTGAAGTGGTGACTAGAGCCTGGAGCCCCAGCTACTACTGGAACATCAGTTTCAGTCGCCCGAATACCCTTATTACGCATTTCCCGGCTTACCTGACCGCTTGCATCGTTCCATTCGGCGGTTCAGCAGCGCTGGACGGAAGCGCGCCGTCTCCGGAAGATCGCAGCATTGTGAGTCATGACAGTCACCCCATATCGTGACCTCCTACGCCCGCAGTCCACCACGTCCCCGGTTCACCGGATCCGAGTGACGAGCCCTGGAGGAGAACGTGGCCACACCCGGCGACGCCGCGAGCCAGGTTCACGGACCGCGCCCGCCCAGCCACCCTCCGGCACTCGGCCGCCTCTCGACGCTCACCCGCGTCGCGGCGCTCGGTGCGGTCACCGCGCTGGTCCTGCCGCTCACCGCGTGCACGGGCGAGCGGCCGTCCACACCGGCCGCCGACGGCGGGCCGGTGCGGATCGCCGTCAACGGCTGGGCGGGCTACGAGGCCGGCGCCGCGGTCCTCGGACGGCTGCTGACCGCGGAACTCGGCTATCCGGTGCAGACGGTCAAGCTCAACGAGGCCCAGTCCTGGGAGGGCCTCGAAAAGGGCACGGTGGACGTGATCGTGGAGAACTGGGGACGGGAGGCGGAGAAGCAGACCTACATCGAGGAGAAAAAGGTCGCGATCTCCGCGGGAAGAAACGGCAGCAGGGGTGTCATCGGGTGGTACGTCCCACAGTGGATGGTGGACGAGTATCCAGACATCACCGACTGGCGACAGCTCAACAAGTACGCCCATCTCTTCAAAACCGACAAGTCGGGCAATTCAGGTCAACTTCTTGACGGGGACGCCTCATATGTCACGCACGACGAGGCTCTGGTGCGCAATCTCGACCTCGACTACAAGGTCGTCTACGCGGGCAGCGAGAAAGCACTGATCGAGGCCGCCAGACGGGCGACCCGCGACCGTACCCCGCTGCTGATGTACTTCTACGAGCCGCAGTGGCTCTTCACCCAGATCAAGCTGGTGAAGGTCAATCTTCCGCCGTACGCGATCGGCTGCGACGCCGACCCCGCCAAGGTGAAGTGCGACTACCCGCCCTACCTGCTCGACAAGATCGTGAGCAGGCGGTTCGCCGACACCGGCGGCAGGGCCTACGAGCTGGTGAGGAACTTCGCCTGGACGAACGACCAGCAGAACACGGTGGCGAACGACATGACGGAGAACGGCCTCGACGCCGACCGGGCGGCCCGGAAGTGGATCGACGCGAATAAGATCATCTGGAAGGAGTGGCTACCCGACTGACGCCTCCCACCCCATCCGGATGCGGCGAGGGCTACACAGACGTGCCGTAGGCCGCGCGGACCCGCAGAACGTGCTCGACCAGAGTGATCAGCGTGCCCTTGACGGAGTCCCGGGAGCGGGCGTCGGTCCGCACGACCGGGATGTGCGGGGCCAGCGTCAGAGCCTCGCGCACCTCGTCCTCGTTGTGCGGGAACTCTCCGTTCCAGCCGTTGATGCCGACCAGGAAGGGGAGCTTGGCCTCCTCGAAGTAGTCGATCGCCGGAAAGCCGTCGGCCAGCCGCCGGGTGTCGATCAGGACCACCGCGCCGATCGCGCCGCGGACCAGGTCGTCCCACATGAACCAGAACCGGTGCTGGCCGGGCGTGCCGAACAGATACAGGATCAGGTCGCGGTCCAGCGAAAGACGACCGAAGTCCATCGCGACCGTGGTGGTGGTCTTGTTCGGAGTCAGCCCCAGGTCGTCGATCCCGGCGCTGGCGTCGGTCATCACCGCCTCCGTGGTCAGCGGCAGGATTTCCGACACCGCCCCCACGAACGTGGTCTTGCCGACGCCGAACCCGCCCGCGACAACGATTTTCGTTGACGTCAGGCCACCCTGGCTAGAGCCTGCGAAGTCCACTGAGAACCCTTTCGAGCATGTTGAGATCCGGTTGTCCCTCATCAAGACGCGGCTGATGGATGCGGACGAAGCCCTCGTCGACCATATCCGCCACCAGAACGCGGGCCACGCCGAGCGGGACCTTCAGCAGAGCCGAGATCTCAGCCACAGAGCGGTACGAGCGACAGAGCCTGATGATCGCATCCTGCTCGGGGGTGAGCAGAGCCAGGTCCTCCTCCATGATGAAGGAAGAGGAGACCAACGTCTCCATGGCCAGATGGAAACGGGGCTCCGACCTGCCACCGGTGACGGTGTACGGCCGGAACAGCGGCTCGTCGTCCTCGCTTCCGTCAATCCCCCGCACTGACCCCTCCCCTGAACAAACCCGGCACGGCCCCGGTCACTACCGACCCCGAAGGGACTGTAGCTCGGCGCGGAGCGCGGGGGTGAGCACCTGACCGGCCCGCTCGACGAGCAGGGTCATCTGGTACGCCACCAGACCCATGTCGCAGTCGGAGGAGGCCAGCACGGCGAGCGCGGAACCATCGCTGATCGCCATGACCAGCAACAGGCCGCGCTCCATCTCGACCACGGTCTGGGTGACCGTACCTCCGTCGAACACGCGGGAGGCCCCCACGGTCAGGCTGAGCAGACCCGCGGCGACCGCGGAGAGCTGGTCGGCCCTGTCGGCCGGAAATCCCTCCGAACTGGCGATTCTCAGCCCGTCGGCGGAGACGCACACCGCGTGCGCGACACCGGGCGTGCCGCGGACGAACTCGGTGATCAGCCAGTCGAACCTGCGTGCCTCATGACTCAGGGTCGTCACGAGCCATCCTCCTTGTCGGTAAGGCTCCTGGTAGTGGTGTCGGCTACTTCGGCGCGACCTCGTCGCACCCCCTGCTGGAAACTCGTCAGACGGTTGCGCACCCTGTCCGGGGACATGGACGGCGCCGGGCCGGACGGCGTGGGAGCGGCCGTGCCCGGTACGAGATTCGCCCGGGGAGTGCGCTTGGGCAGACCCGCGGCGGTGATCCCGCCGAGGGTGGGGTCGCTCACCGCCTGGGCGGCCCGCCAGCCGGCGTCGGACGGGGTGTTCCAGCCGTCCGGGTCGCCCGCCGTCGCGGATCGCTCCGCCTCCGCTCCCACCGAGGGTGAGACCGGCTCGTGAGCCGCCTGGTGGACCGGTACACCCGCCGGTGGCGTGGACTGCTCGCCGGACGTGCTCGCCGGCGCAAGGGGCGCGGGCACCCCGCCCTCCGCCGGACCTTCCGCCCGGCGGAACCAGGCCGACTCGACCGAGGCGAAGATGGGCAGGTACTCCTCCTGCTCGGCTTCGAGCGGGGAGACGCCCGCCGTGGGCATCGCCCCCGCCGGGTTCTCGTACTCGTACTCGTATGAGGACTCACCCCATGAGGAGAATCCCTGGGTGGGGACACCCCCGCCGCCTTTCAGCCCGCCGACCTGGCGCTTGGGCAGTGGCGTGCCACCTGCCGGAGCACCGGACGAGTCCGCCTGACCTGCGGAGGCCTGCCGTTCCGCGGCGAAGTGGTCACCGGGCAGCGAGGTCGAGCCGAACGAGGGTGCGTCCGGGGTGGACGCCTGCCCGAACGCCCCCTGCCCAAAGGAGCTGTGACCGAAAGAACTCTGCCCGAACGAATCCTGCCCGTACGAGGGTTGCTGGACGGGCGGGCGACCGATGGGCGCCTGGACGGAGAAGTCCCCCGAGGCCGCCTGCTCCGCCCCCCAGGAGTCCGCACCCCAGGAGGGGGTCCGCACCGGCTGGCCCTCCTGAGTGACGAGTTCCGGCGGGAGCAGCACCATGGCGACGAGGCCGCCGCCCTCCTGCGGGCGCAACTGCACCCGGATGCCGTGCCGCAGGGCCAGGCGGCCGACCACGAACAGGCCCATCCGCCGCGACACCGAGACATCGACCACGGGCGGCTCCGCCAGCCTGCGGTTCGCCTCGACCAGTTCCTCGTGAGTCATGCCGATACCCGGGTCGCTGACCGCGAGCAGCGCACCGCCGCCCTCGATCGCACTGCTGGAGACCACGACCCGGCTGGCCCGGGGGGAGAACTGGATGGCGTTCTCCACCAGCTCGGCGACCAGGTGCACGATGTCGTTGGCGGCGCTGCCCGCGACCGAGATCGTACGGTGCACCCTGACCTGGACCCGATCGTAGTCCTCGACCTCCGACAGGGAGGCGCGCACGACGTCGACGAGCTTGGCCGGCTTGCTGCGCCTGCGGAGCGGCTCGTGACCGGCGAGGACCAGGAGGTTCTCGGAGTTGCGCCGCATGCGGGTGGCCAGGTGGTCGAGCCTGAACAGGTCGGCCAGGCGGTTTCCGTCCTCCTCGCCCTTCTCCAGGCCGTCGATCAGCGAGATCTGCCGCTCGACCAGGGTCTGCGTGCGACGCGACAGGTTGACGAACATCGCGCTGACGTTGGAGCGGAGCTCGGACTCCTCGGCGGCCAGGCGAACGGCCTGCCGGTGGACCTCGTCGAAGGCCTTGGCCACCTCGCCGATCTCGTCGGTGCTCTCGACCGGGATGGGGGCGATCTCGGGTGTCCTGGTGTCGCCGGAGACCCGTAGCCGTTGCACCACCTCGGGAAGCCTGAAGCCCGCGACCTCCAGCGCCTCGGCTCGCAGGCGGCGCAGCGGCGTCACCATCGAGCGGGCGATGACCACCGTGAGGCCGAGCACCAGCAGGAGCAGGAGCAGGATCAGGGCGGACGTGATGATCGCGTTGCGCTGCTCGGTGTCCTCAAGCATCCGGGCCCTGGCGACCACGTCATCGGCGACCCTGGTCTCGACCTTCCGCATCAGGTCGAGGACCGCGGTGTTGTCCGAGAACCACTGCTTGACATCGTTGGAACCCGACAGCAGCCGTCCGGTGTGCCGGGGGTCGCCGGCGAGCACGATCGCTCTGGACTTGGTCAGCTCGGCCCGGTACACCCTCTCGTCGATCATGGCGCTGGCGAGGAGCTGGCCGTTGGCCGGGCTCGCCTCGACGCTGAAGTCCGCCTCGAACTCGTTCATCCGGGAACGGGAGGCGATGAACTTCTCGATCTCCTGCGGGTTGATCAGCGAGGGCGCGTAGTAACCGGCCAGCAGGCGGGCGCGCTGCTTGGAGACCTCCTCCTTGGCGTACGCCAGGGCACTGAGCGCGCGGGTGTTGCCGATGATCTCCGAATCGTCGCTGACCAGCGTGAGCTCCTCGTGGAGCTTGAGCAACGGGGCGATCATGTGGCTGTAACGTTCCACCCGGGTCGTGCCCGGCAGGCGGCGCAGCTCGGGAAGGCCTTCCAGCTGGTAGGCGACGCTCCTGGCCGCCTCGACGGCTCGGGGGCCGTAGGAGTCGTCGATCGCCTGGACCTCCACCAGCACCTTCTTGGCCAGTGCGTCGACCACCTTCCGCTGGGCCTCCTCGCTCTCCTTCAACCCCTTGTCCGAAGGCTGGAACGATGCCCAGGCACCTCTGTCACGTTCCAACCCGAGCGCCTGGGCCAGATCCCGAAGACCGCCGGAGTACTCCGCCGCGGCTGCGGTCCGCTGGTATCCGGCGACGCTGTCGACGGAGGCCACCACGCGCGTGCCCGCGAGCACGACACCCACTGTGGTCGGCACCAGGATCAGAGCCGTCAGACGCGAACGGACACGCCAGTTCTTCAGGCCGAACCGGGCGGCAGGCCGCTTGCCACGGTCGGGTGCCGAAGCACTCCCGTTATCGGATGTCGCCGTCGCCACAGCTCTCGCTACCCCTCAATCACGACACAGATGAACAACATCAGACCACAAGGTCACGTGAGAGAATCGACAAAACCGACATATCGCCTTTAATCGTTACGAAGGCGACGAGGGGGCGATCATCCGCGGCTACCGCAGGGCAGCCAGCACCTGGTCCCGTATCTGAGCTCGCTGGACCTCGTCGGTCAGTGGACGGCCGGCTCTGTCGACCACGTAGAAGACGTCCACCGCCTCTGCGCCGAGAGTCTCCACACGGGCAGCCCGTACGTCAAGGCCACATTCACCAAATGCTCTACCAATCCGCCACAAAAGTCCCGGACGGTCATGGGCGCGCACCTCGATGACCGTCGCGGTGTTCGACGCGTCATCCACCAGGTTCACCCTGGGCGGCGCCACCGGCACCCGGGCCGGGCGCATCGACCTGCTCCTCCTGGCGAGGCGCTGCTCGATGTCGAGGCGGCCGGCCAGGACCAGCCGCAGGTCGGCCTCCAGCGTCGCGGGGTCGGGCGGCGAGCCGTACTCGGGAACGACCGAGAACTCGATCACGGCGGTCGCCCCCGCCGAGGCCGCCGACGCGGCCCGGACCACCATCCGATGCGCGGCCAGCACCCCGGCCGCACGCCAGAGCAGCCCGGCGCGGTCCGGCGCGACCACGGTGACCGCTCCCCCGTTGATCCGCACGGCGCCTCCGCCGTGTCGGGCCAGGGACGCCTGCTCCACCGAGAGCGAGGGCGCGGGCCGCAGCGGAGTGCCGGAGAGCGCCGAACGGACCCGGCGTACCAGATCGGTGACCAGTGAGGCCTTCCACGAGTTCCAGGCGGCGGGCCCGGTGGCGTGGCCGTCGGCCACGGCGAGGGCCGCCAGCAGTTCGAGCACCTCGCGCGTACCGACGGCCTCGGCCACCCGGGAGATGGTCACCGGGTCGTCCAGGTCGCGGCGGGTGGCCGTCTCGGGCAGCAGGAGGTGGTGGCGGACCACGGTCTCCAGGGTGTCGACGTCCGCCGGGGGCAGGCCCATCCGGGTCCCGATGTCGCGGGCGACGACGGCGCCGGTGGTGGAGTGGTCGCCGGGGTATCCCTTACCGATGTCGTGCAGAAGCGCCGATATGAGCAGCAGGTCGGGCCGGGAGACCTCACGGGTGAACGAGGCGGCCCCGGCGGCGGCCTCGATCAGGTGCCGGTCGACCGTGTAGCGGTGCACCGGGTTGCGCTGCGGGCGGTGTCGCACCCGCTCCCAGTCGGGCAGCAGGCGGACCAGCATCCCCGCCTGGTCCAGCTCCTCCCAGACCGGCACGGCCGCACGCCCGGCGCCCAGCAGGGCCACCAGGGCATCGCGTGCCTCGTCCGGCCAGGGCACGGGGAGTGGCGGCGACTGGGCTGCCAGCGTGCTGACCGTGGCGGGCGCCAGCGGCAGCCCCGCTTCGGCCGCCGCGGCGGCGGCGCGCAGCACGAGGGTCGGGTCCTTGCGGGGGTTGACCCCGCGGGCCAGCACGACCTCTCCGCCGTGCTCGACGACGCCGTCGGCGAGCGGGCGGCGGCCACGGGGGGTGGGACCGGTCAGCAGCCGGTCGACGGTCCGCCAGGTGGCGTCGAAGGCGTGCCCGATGGTCCTGGCGGCCTCGGCGAGCCTGCGCATCAGCGCCTCGGCGTCGAGCAGGCCGAGAATCCCGGCGACCGCGTCCTGCTCCTGGAGCACCAGCCGGTCGGCACCTCGGGCGGTCACCAGGTGCAGGCCGTGCCGGATGTCGAGCAGCAGCTCGTAGGCCTCGCGGACTCGCGGGCCGGGAGCCGAGGCGACCCAGGCCGCCGCCACGGCCTGCATCGCCTGCACGTCACGGATGCCGCCGCGGGAGTCCTTGATGTCGGGTTCGAGCAGGAACGCCAGCTCCCCGCTCGCCTCCGCCCGCTTGTCCGCGGCATCGCGCAGCTCGCCCAGGCGGCGCCGGGAGTCGGCCCGCCACTCGGCGAGCACGACCTCGCGTGCCGACCGCGTCAGCTCCTGGTCTCCCGCCACGTGCCGGGCCTGGATCAGCCCGAGGACCGCCTTGAGGTCCTCCCTGGCCACCCTCGCCGCCTCGTCCACGGTCCGCACCGAATGGTCGAGGCCGATCCCGGAGTCCCAGATCGGATACCAGATGCGGTCGGCGATACGCGCCACATCATCTCGTCCGTCGTGGAGCAGGACCAGGTCAAGGTCACTGCCCGGCGCGAGCTCCGAGCGGCCCAGACTCCCAACCGCGACGAGCGCGACTCCGCTGAGGGCGCCGCGCTCGTCGTTTCTCGTCATTCCCCCGTTGTGCCCGTACGGCGTGCCGCAGGCGGTCCTGACCAGATCCGTCAGCCAGCGGTCGATGTCCGCGGCCCGTTCCTTACGGGCCGCGGCGTACGAGCGAGTGTCGCCTCTCACCGGTTAGAGCGCCTCAGGTCCGCGTTCCCCGGTGCGGACGCGGATCACCGTGTCCACAGGAACGGACCAGACCTTGCCGTCGCCGATCTTGCCGGTCTGCGCGGCCTTGACGATGACGTCGATGACGTCCTCGGCGTCGTCCTCCTCGGTGAGCACTTCGAGGCGGACCTTGGGCACCAGGTCGACCTGGTACTCGGCACCCCGGTAGACCTCGGTGTGGCCGCGCTGGCGGCCGTAGCCGCTGGCCTCGCTGACCGTCATGCCCTTGACCCCGAACTGCTCCAGGGCCGCCTTCACATCGTCCAGTTTGAACGGTTTGATGATCGCGGTGATGAGTCTCATGCGTCCACCTTCTTAGACGCCGGGGTGGAAACCGGACCGTTGACGGCCGCGACACCCGAGGAGTGGATGGTGCCGAGGTCGTAACCGGTCTCGGCGTGGGTGGTGATGTCGACGCCGGCGATCTCCTGCTCCTGGGTGATGCGGAAGCCCATCGTCTTGTCGATGATCTTCGCGATGATCCAGGAGACGACGAAGGAGTAGGCGCCGACCGCGACGGGACCGAGCACCTGCACGCCGAGCTGGGAGATCGGACCGCCGTAGAAGAGGCCCTTCTCCTGACCGTCGGCGAACGGGTAGGCGGCGACGAAGCCCAGCGCCACCGCGCCCACGACACCGCCGACCATGTGAACGCCGACCACGTCGAGGGAGTCGTCGTAGCCGAGCTTGTACTTCAGGCCGACCGCGTAGGCACAGGCGACACCGGCGAGCGCGCCGATCACGAACGCCGCCCAGGGGTCGACGAAACCACAGGCCGGGGTGATGGCGACCAGGCCGGAGACCGCACCGGAGGCGACACCGAGGGTGGTGGAGTGGCCGTCGCGGAGCTTCTCGACGAGGATCCAGGCGCCGGCCGCGACCGCGGTGGCGATCTGGGTGTTCATGAACGCCAGGCCGGTCGTGCCGTCGACGGCGAGCTCGGAGCCCGCGTTGAAGCCGAACCAGCCGAACCAGAGCAGGCCTGCGCCGAGAAGGACGAGCGTGAGGTTGTGCGGCCGCATCGGGTCCTTGCGCCAGCCGACACGCTTGCCGATCACGAGCGCGACCGCCAGGGCCGCGGCGCCGGCGTTGATGTGGACGACGGTGCCTCCGGCGAAGTCCTCGATGCCGAGGGTGCTCAGCCAGCCGCCGCCCCACACCCAGTGGGCCACGGGGAAGTAGACGACGGTCGCCCAGACGAGGGCGAAGACCACCCAGGCGCCGAACTTGACTCGGTCGGCGAGCGCGCCACTGATCAGCGCGACCGTAATGATGGCGAAAGTCATCTGGAACGTCGAGAAGACCAGACTCGGCATACCGGTGCCGTCATCCTTGGTCGCCGTCTCGACCAGGCCGCTCAACCCGATGTTGTCGAGCCCACCAATGATCTTGTTGAGGAATCCAGAGCCGTCCCCGACGGCGTCGAAGGCCAGCGAGTGACCGTAGAGAACCCAGGCGATCGTCACGACGATGATGCTGACCCACGACATCATCATCATGTTGAGAACGCTCTTCGCCCTGGTCATGCCCCCGTAGAAGAAAGCGAGACCTGGCGTCATGAGCAGAACGAGTGCGGTGCTCGCGAGCATCCAGGCTGTGGAGCCGCTATCGATCTCCATGCGAAGCGACCCTCCTTCCAATTGGCGTTTTGCCGGTTTCACATGCAGTGGACGCTTCCAGGGCTCCGTCGACCGGCCGCGCACTGACGTTGCGCCACAGCGTGTTCTTCCGCCGTTTCAAGGCGCGACCCTGCGTGTTTCACATCTGTGAATCTCGGCCACACGATGTTTCCATCGAGTTTCGGACCGGGCATGCCTCGACTTATCAATGACCCAAAAGATGCCCAGGTGGGCAACCACCCGGGCCATCGGAGGGCCGCCGATGACCACGCGCATGACCGCCGCCACGCCCGTCATGTCCCCTCATCCGGACGAATACGTTGAGCCGTACTCCCTACCCGGCGAAGGAACCGAACTGATCGCTCCCACCACGATCCCCGCCGCCGTCACGCCGCGCGATCTCCTGCCGCCGTTCACGCCGCGCGATCCCAACCACCGTTCACGCCGCGCGATCTCCTGCCGCCGTTCACGCCGCGGTGGGCTGGTGGTCCGGCCGGCCGTCTCACTCGCTGTCTGGTGATCCAGGCCTCCGGCCTGCTCGGGCGCTGTGGTTACGGACTCTTTTCACGCCGGCCGGACCACCCGCCCACCTCCGCTTGACAGGCTCCCGCCGTACGGACTGCGAGCCGTAGTCGCTCACTCTCGGACCGCCCAATGGCCCCTGCGCGGCTGAAGCAAGCCGTACGAGATCGCTCAGCGCGAATCGCCGTAGCTGAAGCGTCGCTTTCGAAAGGAGCGCACGGCGAACCCCAGCCGCCGGCCACCCGGTGTGAGCCCGATCCCCCCTCAACCCCCATGAAACCGCCCCGCCCCCGCCTCGGCCCAGCCCCACGCACCCTCGGCCCGGCCCCGCCCCCACGCACCTTCGGCCCAGTTCCGCCCCCACGCACCCTCGGCCCGGCCCCGCCCCCACGCGCCTCCGGCCCAGCCCTGTCCCTGTCTCGGCCCAGCCCTGCGCTCCTTCCCGCAGTGGCGCTTCAGCTACGGCGCCTCACCCGAACGGCCCCGCGGAGATCGCTTCAGCCACGCACAGAACACCGGGCGGCCGGAAAGAAACCCACTACGGCCCGCACGCCGTACGGCGAGACGGCGTGCAGCGGAGGTGGGCGGGCGTTCCGGGCGGCTTAAAAAGGCCCGCAACCACAGCGCCCGAGCAGGCCGGAGGCCTGAACCACAGGACAGCAACTGAGACGGCCGCCCGGAACGCCCGCCCACCGCAGCGGACACAGAGCCAAAGCACCGCAACGGGCACAGAGCCAAAGCACCGCAGCAGGCACAGAACCAAAGCACCCACAACGGGCACAAAGCCAGAACACACCCAGAAAAACGATCCGGCACGCCCCACAGGGAGCGTGCCGGATCGCAGACGGCTCAGGCCGCCGTGGCCATCTTCCGCAGCCGGGCCAGGGCGTCGCGCTCAATGCGGCGGGCGCGGTCCCTGCCGATGCCGTAGCGCTCGCCGACCTCGGTCAGCGTGTGCTCGCGGCCGTCCATCAGGCCGTAGCGCCAGCGAAGCATCTCGCGGGTCTGCCCCTCCAGCCCCGTCAGCCACTCCTCCAGACGCTCGCGCTCAAGGACGTCCATCGCCTGCTGCTCGGGATCGGCCCACGTGTCGTCGGCGATCATGTCGCCGAGTTCGGTCTCGTCCTCGTCGCCCACGCCCAGTTGCAGGGAGACGGGGTCGGAGGCCCAGCGGCGGAGCTCGCGGACCCGCTCGATGGGCAGTTCGAGTACCGCCGCCAGGTCGGCGTCGGTCGGCTCGGCGTCGAACTCGGCCAGCATGTCCCGGCGGACCCGCATCAGCCTGGTCATCTGCTCACCCGCGTGGGTGGGCAGGCGGACCGGCCGGGCCTGCTCGTGGATGGCGCGCCCCACGGACTGCCGGATCCACCAGGTGGCATAAGTCGAGAACTTGTAACCGCGCCGGTAGTCGAACTTCTCAACCGCGCGAACCAACCCCAGGTTTCCCTCCTGAACCAGATCGATCAGCGGCATTCCCCGCCCTGAATATTTGCGCGCAACGGCCACCACAAGACGTAGATTGGCCTGGATGAATTCATCCTTGGCCCTTCGTCCGGAAACGGCCAAACGCTCAAGCTCCTCATCGGCGGCGTCCGCGATCCGCGGCTCCGTCAACCCGCCGTCCAGCAACTGCTCAGCGAAGAGACCCGCCTCGATCCGCTTGGCGAGTTCCACCTCTTCCTCCGCGGTGAGCAGGGGCACCCTTCCAATCTCTGCCAGGTAGGTTCCGAGCAGGTCCCTGTCAGAGACATGCTGATCCTGCGTCCGATTCCCCGTCGGCCTTGCCATTCGATGGCACCTCGCTCCGGCTGCTTATGACGTGTCCACCCGCTCGCTCAACGCCCCATGCGCGCGGACACGTCGCTTGACTTTTCAACGGCTGGATCAGGGCAAAGATTCCCTCAAGAAGTACGCCTGGAGAATGGTTCTGAACTCCTCCTCAGGGAGGATGCCTCCCGACGCCGCGACAAGGCCCGCGACTGCCCCCGGCAAAGAGGGCTAAACCAGACGGCGTCCCTCCTTCCACACCTGTGTCACCAGCGGCACCCCCGGCCGGTAGGCGAGATGGACGTACGTCGGGGCGTCCAGGATCACCAGATTCCCCCTGGTTCCCACGCGCAGCGTGCCGACGTCCCCGCGGCGCAACGCCCTGGCCCCGCCGTAGGTGGCCGCCCTGATCGCCTCCAGCGGCGTCATCCGCATCTCGCGGACCGCCAACGCCACGCAGAAGGGCATCGAGGAGGTGAAGGAGGAGCCCGGGTTGCAGTCGGTGGCCAGCGCGACCGTCACCCCGGCGTCCAGCAGGCGGCGGGCGTCCGGGTAGGGCGAGCGGGTGGAGAACTCCGCGCCGGGCAGCAGGGTGGCCACCACTCCCGCCGACGACAGCGCCGAGACGTCGTCGTCACTCAGATGGGTGCAGTGGTCGGCGGAGGCCGCACCCACCTCGGCGGCGATCCGTGCCCCGGGGCCCGCGCCCAGCTGGTTGGCGTGGATCCTCGGCAGCAGTCCCGCCTTCATCCCGGCGAGGAGGATCTCCCTGCTCTGGTCGGCGTCGAAGGCGCCGCGCTCGCAGAACACGTCGACCCACCGGGCGTGCGGCGCGCAGGCCTCCAGCATCTCCCCGGTGACCGTGCGGACGTACTCGTCGGCCGAGGAGGCGTCGGGGGGCACCACGTGCGCACCCAGGTAGGTGGTCTCCTCGGTGAACCCCCGCGCGATCTCCAGGGACCTGCGCTCGTCCTCGACCGTGAGGCCGTAACCACTCTTGATCTCCACCGTGGTCGTCCCCTGGGCGAGCATCTCCGAGACCAGGGCGGCGGTGAGCGTCACGAGTTCGGCGTCGGAGGCGGCGCGGGTGGCCGACACCGTGGTGCGGATGCCACCGGCCGTGTAGGGCAGGCCCGCCATGCGGGCGGCGAACTCGGCCGTGCGGTCGCCAGCGAAGACGAGGTGGGCGTGGCTGTCGACGAACCCAGGGATCACGCAGTGCCCGTCCACGTCCACCCGCTCGTCGGCGCAGGGAGCCGCACCGGCGGGCCCCGCCCACACCACCTCGCCGTCCTGCACCACCAGTGCCGCGTCCTCGATCTCCTCCCGCGCCGGATCGCCCGTGTAGAGCAGTCCGATGCGATCGAAGAGGGTGCTCCTCACCTGCCGGTCCTCGCTCGTCATACCGACCTCCCCGCTCGTGCCTCGATGATCGCCTGGGTGAGCATGCCGCCCACGTCACCGAGTACGTGCCTGCCCTCGGTGACCACGCGGCGGCCCCCCGACACCACGGAGTGCACGTCGGCGGCCGTGGCGGCGAACACGACGGTCTCGGCCAGGTGCGCCGGGGAGGCACCCGCCGTACGGACCGAGTCAAGGCGCACCGACACCAGGTCGGCCCACGCGCCGGGGACGAGCATGCCCGCGCAGGCGAAGCCGAGCGAGTCGTGTCCCGCCGCCGTGGCGGCGTGCAGGAGCTCGGCGGCCGACCAGTGACCGCGCCGCTCGGTGGCCAGCCGCTCGTCCAGTTCGACCGCGCGGGCCTCCTCGAACAGGTCGACGACCGCGTGACTGTCCGAGCCGAGCGTGATGGGCGACCCCGCGTCGAACAGCGCCCTGGCCGGCCCGATGCCGTCGGCGAGGTCGCGCTCGGTCGTGGGGCACATGCACACGCGCGTGCCGGAGCCGCCGAGCAGCGCGACGTCCACGTCCGACAGGTGTGTGGCGTGCACGGCGGTCGAGCGGGGGCCGAGCGCGCCGTGCGCCTCCAGCAGCTGGACCGGGCTCGCGGAGTACGCCTCCACGCAGGCGGCGTTCTCCGCCCGTTGCTCGGAGACATGGGCGTGGAGCGGGACCGCGTGGTGGCGGGAGAACTCGGCGACCACGGGGATCTGCTCGGGCCTGACCGCACGGACCGAGTGCACGGCCACACCGACCTCCACGTCCGGATCGCCCCGGTAGTGGGTCGTGAGCGCCTCCACCCGTGCCGCCCACCCGTCGGCGTCGCCGTCACCGAACCGCAGCTGGACACCGCTCAGCGGGGTGCCGACGCCACCGGTCAGGTAACAGGCGTCCAGCAGCGCGATGCGCAGCCCCGCCTCGCGCGCCGCCTGGACGAGCACGTGGCCCATGGTGTTCGGGTCGTCGTAGCGCCTGCCGCCCGGACCGTGGTGCAGGTAGTGGAACTCCCCGACACAGGTGATGCCGGCCAGCGCCATCTCGGCGAACGCGGCCCTGGCGAGTCTGAGATAGGAGTCGGGGTCGAGGGTCTCCGCCACCTCGTACATCTGCTCGCGCCAGGTCCAGAAACTGCCCTTCTCCCGTTGCGTCACCCCGCGCAGGGCGCGGTGGAAGGCGTGGGAGTGCGCGTTGGCCAGGCCGGGGATGGTCAGCCCGGCCAGCCGGACGGCTCCGCCGGGCGGGGTCGCCACACCGGTGACGATCTCGGAGATCACCGTGTCGTGGACCCTGACGAGCACTCCCGCGACGGCCTCGCCCGGTGGCAGCCAGGCCAGCTCGCACCAGTAGTTCAGCTCGCGCACAGGTCCTCCAAGGCTGCGGCGAGGACGGTGACCCCCGCGTGGCAGTCGGCCGTCTCCGCGTGTTCGTCCGGAGAGTGAGAGATGCCCGTCGGATTGCGGACGAACACCATCGCGCTGGGCACGCCCGCGGACGCGAGAATGCCCGCGTCGTGTCCGGCCCCGGTCGGCAGGACGGGGGCGCCCCCGGCGGCGGCGGCGACCCGCTCGCGCAGGACCGCGTCGAAGTCGACGACCGGGGTCCACGACTCGACGGTGACCTCGGCACCGGAGAACTCGGTCAGCTCGGCGACCAGCGCCCTGACCGCGTCCTCGTCCCCGCCCCTGGCATCCAGCCAGGCGCTGACCAGTCCGGGGATGGCGTTGGCGTTGTTGGGCGACACGCGCGTCCTGCCGAAGGTGGCGACCACGCCGCCGCGCTCGGCGGCCTGGCGGGCGTGGAGCACGGTACGGGCGAAGGGCAGCATCGGGTCGTCGCGGTCGGCCAGCCTGGTGGTGCCGGCGTGGTTGGCCTGGCCGTGGAAGTCGAACCGCCAGCGGCCGTGCGGCCAGATGGCCGAGGCGACGCCGACCGGCGCGTCCCGGTGGACCAGGTCCTTGCCCTGCTCGACATGGAGCTCGACGAAGACCCCGACATGCCGCAGGGTCTCCTCGTCCCGGCCCAGGGCGCCCGGGTCGCGCCCGGCCCCGCGCAGTACCTCGGCCAGCGAGTCGCCCTCGTCGTCGGTCAGGGCGCGCGCCCTGTCCGGGTCCAGGATTCCGGTCAGCAGGCGGGAGCCGACGCACGGGACGCCGAACCTGGCGCCCTCCTCGTCGCTGAAGCAGGCGATCCCCAGGGGGCGCGCGGGCCGGAAGTCCCTGGCCCGCAGCAGGTCGAGGGCGGCGAAGGCCGACACGACTCCCAGGGGGCCGTCGAAGGCGCCGCCCTGCCGTACCGAGTCGAGGTGGCTGCCGGTGACCACGCCCGGCCGCACCGACGGGTCACCCCACCAGGCCCACAGATTGCCGTTGCGGTCCTCCCTCAGGTCGAGGCCGCGCCTGGCCGCCTCCTGTCCGAACCAGCGCCGAAGCTCCAGATCCGCCGGCGACCACGCGTCTCGCAGGTAGCCCCGGGTCCGGCCATCACGTCCGAGGTGCTCGATGGCACCCCACATCTCGTCGAACACCCTCCCATTATGTGAATGATCCCATTCATTGGCGAGTCCGCCGCACCTTCACCCGGTTCCCTGTCCCACGGAGCCGCTCCGCCTCGCCGGGCAAAAAGCCGTACGGCCCACGGCCGCGCCCTCAGTTCAGGGGGCCTGCGGCGGGACGAACGGTGATCTCGGTGACGTGGGCGTCGGGTGACGCGGTCAGGGCCGCCTGCACCACCCTGGCCACCGAGTCCGCGTTCAGGTACCTCTCCGGCTGGTAGGGACCGCCCTCCTGGACCCGTACCTCACGCTGCATGTCGGTGTCGACCCGTCCGGGGTAGATCGTCGTCACTTGAAGCTCCGGCTCCTCCAGGCGGAGCGCGTCGGCGAAGGCGCGCAGCGCGAACTTGCTCGCCGAGTAGGAGCCCCAACCAGCGCCGGCCCGCTGTCCGGAGCCGGAGTTGATCAGCACCACGTGACCGCGCCCCGCGCGCAGGGCGGGCAGCAGCAGCCGGGTCAGCTCGACCACCGCGATCACGTTGACCTCCATGGTGTGCCGCCACGCCTCGGCCGGGGTCTCCTCCACCCGCCCCAGGTGCAGCACGCCCGCGTTGTGCACCAGCACGTCGAGCCGGTCGATGGCGGCGACGTCGGCCTCCGTGACGGTGGTGAGCTCCACCGGCCAGGGCCGCGCGCCAGGCAGGGCGGAGGCCATCTCGGCCAGCGCCTCGGGGTCGCGGCCGCCGAGCAGCAGGTCATGGGTGGGGGCCAGGGCGCGGGCGATCGCGGCGCCGACCCCTCGCGAGGCACCGGTGACCAGTGCGGTCGGACGTACGAGCATGTCGATCACCCTATCCGGATCAGCCGAACCGTTCGGTGAAGACCCCCGCCTGGTCGGTCATCCGTTCGTACTCCTCCAGCCGGGCCTGCGTGCGCAGCGGCGCCGCGTCCGCCATGGCCTCCACCAGCACCATGGCCAGGGCCAGTGGCGCCGCGTGCGAGTCGAAGACCAGCCGTTCGCCGACGGGGGCGGCCAGGACCGCGTCGGCCTCGAAGGGCACGTCCCGCCGGTCGGTGATCACCGCCGTACGCAGGCCCAGGTCCCGGGCGCCACGCAGCGCCTGCAGGGCCTCGGCCGGGTAGCGGGGCAGGATCACCGCGACCAGCCAGCTCGCCCCCGCGCGGCGCGCCGCGTACAGGCCGTCGGCCAGCTCGGAACCGCCGTGGGTCAGCAGGCGGACGTCAGGGTGGATCCGGCGCGCGAAGTAGGCGAACGTGGTGGCCAGCCCGCTGGACACCCGCAGGCCCACCACCGGCAGAGGCTCGCATCCCGCCAGCTTGGCGCCCAGCTCCGAGATGTCGGAGGGGTCGCCCAGCGCGTCGCGTACGCTCCGCAGGTTGTCGATCTCCACATCTATGGCCGCCTGCAGGTCGTTGGCCCGCGACGGCCTCCGCCCGCCCACGACGAGGGGCCGCAGCGCCTGTCTGAGCTCGGGATATCCCGTGAAACCGAGCACCATCGCGAACCTCGTCACCGACGGCTGGCTGACCCCCGCCCGCTCGGCCAGCTCCACGCTGGACAGGAAGATGGCCTCGGACAGGTGGTCGCCCAGGTAGCGCGCGATCCGCCGCTGCACCGGCGACAGCCGCCGCCCCTCCAGAAGCTGATCGAGTCCGTCCCCCACGCCCTCTCCAACCGCTCGACACTCCACGAGCATTCCCCTCCCCACCCCGCCCCGCTGTAGTTCATACACCCGGGCGGGGTGGGAGTGAGCGGCGCCGGCAGGATTCACCCCCGGGATCGGGACACGGTAGGCGGATCGGTGCGGGTACCTCCCCATCAGGGCCGGCGCGCCCCGGCCGGAGCCCGAGCGTCCGGCCGGGACCCGCGCCTCCGGTCAGGATTCGCGCATCGGGATGCGGACGTCTCGCTCCTCGGCCACGGCGACGGCCTCGTCGTAGCCGGCGTCGGCGTGACGGATGACCCCCATGCCCGGGTCGTTGGTGAGCACCCGGTTGAGCTTCTCGGCACCGAGCCTGGTGCCGTCGGCGACGGTGACCTGGCCGGCGTGGATGGAGCGGCCGATGCCGACGCCGCCGCCGTGGTGGATGGAGACCCACGCGGCACCGGAGGCGACGTTGAGCATGGCGTTCAGCAGCGGCCAGTCGGCGATCGCGTCGGAGCCGTCGGCCATGCCCTCGGTCTCCCGGTACGGGCTCGCCACACTGCCGCAGTCGAGGTGGTCGCGGCCGATCACCAGCGGAGCCTCGATCTCCCCCGAGGCCACCATGTCGTTGAACCGCTCCCCGGCCAGGTGGCGCTCCCCGTATCCGAGCCAGCAGATACGGGCGGGCAGGCCCTGGAAGTGGACCTTCTCCCCGGCCAGCCGGATCCACCTGGCGAGCGGCTCGTTGTCAGGGAAGAGCTCCAGGATCGCGCGGTCGGTCTTGGCGATGTCGGAGGGGGAGCCGGAGAGCGCGGCCCAGCGGAACGGGCCCTTGCCCTCGCAGAACAGCGGCCGGATGTAGGCGGGCACGAAACCGGGGAAGTCGAACGCGCGGCCGTAACCCGCCAGCCGGGCCTCGCCCCGGATCGAGTTGCCGTAGTCGAAGACCTCGGCTCCGGCGTCCTGGAAGCCGACCATGGCCTCCACGTGCTTGGCCATGGCCTCGCGGGCCCTGCGGGTGAAGCCCGCCGGGTCCTTCTCCCGTTCGTCGGCCATGTCCTCGAAGGCCACGCCGATCGGCAGGTACATCAGCGGGTCGTGGGCGGAGGTCTGGTCGGTGACGACATCGATCTCGGCGCCCCTGCGGAGCAGTTCGGGCACGATCTCGGCCGCGTTGCCCTCGACCCCGATGCTCAACGGCCTGCGCTGGTCGCGGGCCTCGTACGCCAGGCGCAGCGCCTCGTCGAGGTCGGCGGCGCGGACGTCCAGGTAGCGGTGCTCAATCCGCCGGTCGATCGACCTGGGGTCGCAGTCGACGCAGATCACCACGCCGCCGTTCATGGTCACGGCCAGCGGCTGCGCGCCGCCCATGCCGCCGAGCCCGGCGGTCAGCGTGATCGTCCCCGCGAGGCTCCCGCCGAACCGCTTGGCGGCCACGGCGCCGAAGGTCTCGTAGGTGCCCTGCAGGATGCCCTGGGTGCCGATGTAGATCCAGGAGCCCGCCGTCATCTGCCCGTACATGGTCAGTCCGGCGGCCTCCAGGCGCCGGAACTCCTCCCAGTCGGCCCAGTCGGGCACCAGGTTGGAGTTGGCGATGAGCACCCGTGGAGCCCACTCGTGGGTGCGGAACACGCCGACGGGACGGCCGGACTGCACCAGCAGCGTCTCGTCGCCCTCCAAGCTGGTCAGGGTGCGAGTGATCGCGTCGAAGGAGCGCCAGTCGCGGGCGGCCTTGCCCGAGCCGCCGTAGACGACGAGCTGTTCCGGATGCTCGGCCACCTCGGGATCCAGATTGTTCTGGATCATGCGAAGCGCCGCCTCCTGCGGCCATCCCTTGGCGGTGAGCGTGGTACCGCGCGGCGCGCGCACAACCCGGCTGCCGGTCATGCCCGGACCTCCCCATCAAGAATGAATGAATACATTCATATTTGTCACCTGGAGGCTACAGGTCAACCCGGGAAGGGATGTCACGGCAGGGGGTGTCGCGGGCGGCACGCCCGCG
>NZ_JBEXGU010000090.1:0-24294 GCF_040607515.1 Streptosporangium sp. NPDC005286
GGCGCCGGCACGTCCGGCGGCGTCGCCGGGGTGCTCGTGCTGCTCCCCGTCCTGGGGACGGCGGCGCTGCTCAGCCTGGCCACCATGATCATCTACCCGTTCGAGATGGCGACCATCGCCACCTTCGGCGGCCGGCACATGGTGGGTACCTACTACGGGCTCTACAGCACCCTGGCCGGCATCGGCATCGCCGCGGGCAACCTGCTCACCGGGTGGGCGCTGGATCTGGGCGCGCGGCTGGGTCTGCCGAGCCTGCCCTGGCTGGCCCTGACGCTGATCGGCCTTGGCTGCGCCGCGGCCGTGGCCGCCCTGGATCGATCGGGACGCCTGGCGGCCTCACCACAGACCGCTCCGGCGACGACGTGACGCGCCTCGGGGGCGGCCCGGCCTCGCGGAGCGGGTTCCGGCGGCCGGCTACCCGTCACCGGCCGGCCCGGTGGGCGGCGCCGCGGGGTCCCACCCGCGCAGCAGGCCACGGGTGACGGCCGTGACCGCGCAACGCTGGGCGGCGTAGGCGAGGGCCATGGTGTGGTGTTCCTCGGAGAAGTCGGCGACGGCATCGGCCACGAGGAACGGCTGCAGGTCCTGCATGAAGGCGTCACAGGCGGTCATGAGGCAGCCGATGTGGGCGTAGACACCGCAGACGATGATCTGGTCGCGGCCCATCGCGTCCATCCGGGCGCGTAGGTCGGTCATGCGGAAGGCGCTGTAGCGCCACTTGGTGAGCAGGATGTCGGACGCCGCGGGGAGAAGGCTCGCGACGATCTCACTCTCCTGCGAACCGGGGATGCCCGAGCCCCAGAAGTCCCGGAGCAGGCCGCGCTGGTGGCTGTTCTGGCCGCTGGGCTGCATCGAGTAGACGACCGGGACCCCCAGCCCGGCGCAGGCCTCGCGCAGCAGGCCGATGTTGTCGATGAGCCCGGTCAGCGGTGGGGCACCGGCGGCGAAGGGGGCGAGGAAGTAGTTCTGCATGTCATGGACCAGCAGGACGGCGCGGCGCGGATCAGGACGCCAGGTCACCTGGTTCTCGGGAAGATCGCCTTCTCCCGGCAGCGGGTAGGAGGCGATCTGGGGAAGGGCCACGGGTGCTGTCTCCTTTCCTGTGATGGTGGGCCAGACGGTGGATCAGCGGTCCTGGCCCAGGCCGACGGCGCGGAGCATGGTCTGGAACTTGGCGGTGGTCTCGGCGAGCTCGGTCTCCGGCACCGAACCGGCGACGATTCCCGCACCGGCGAACAGCCTCAGGGTCTGGTCGGCGACCTCGGCACAGCGGATGGTCACGACCCACTCGCCGTCGCCCGCCAAGTCCCCCCACCCGACCAGGCCGGCGTACAGACCGCGGTCGAACGGCTCGATCTCCTCGATGGCCTGGCGCGCGGCGCTCGCGGGGGTGCCGCAGACGGCGGGGGTGGGGTGCAGCATGGTGGCCAGCTCCAGCGACGTGACCGCGGGGTCGTCGAGCACGCCGGTGATCCGGGTCGACAGATGCCACATGGAGGCGGTGGACAGCGGCGAGGGTCCGTCGGGCACCGAGAGTTCCCGGCAGTACGGGCGCAGGACCTCCACGATGCTCTCGATCACCAGCGCGTGCTCGCGAAGATCCTTGTCGGAGGCGAGCAGGGCGCGGGCCCGCTCCGCGTCGACGACGGGGTCCGGGTGGCGGGGTACGGACCCGGCCAGCGGGTTCGTGGTGATCCGGCGGCCGGACCGGGAGACGAGCAGTTCCGGGCTGGCCCCCAGCAGCGTGCGGGCGGTGGCGGTGCTCGACGGCAGGTCGACCGCGTAACCGTAGGCCTGCGGGTCGCGCCGGATGAGGTTGCGCAGCACCCGCCCGACGTCGACGGGGGCACCCAGGGTGACGTCCAGGGCGCGGGCCAGCACGATCTTCTTGAGCTCTCCCGCGGTCAGCTTGACCAGTGCCTTCTCCACTCCGCGCAGGTAGTCACCGGGGTCGGGGACCGGGCCGAATCCGGTGAACGTGTCCGTGACCTGCTCGGGACCGGCGGGCAGGCCGGCCGGTGGGCTCGTCCAGCAGACGGCGGCGGGCACCAGCAGGCGTGGCGGGCGGTCGTCGCGGAAGGGGATCGCGCCCACCACCACGGGGTTGGGGTGACCTGAGCTCCTGGCGTCCCGCAGGGCGGAGGCGACGCGGTCTCGCAGGCTCGTCGCCCCCGAATCGGGGACCTCCTGGCACACCCCCCTGGCGAGCAGGGTCCGGGTCGGCGAGGTGAAGAAGAAGGTGCCGGGTTCGTAATCCTCCAGGAGGTCCGGCATTCGGGACATGGTGAGGGCGTCGTTCGGCGACATGGGGAAAAGCTCTCCTGTCAGGAGGGGATCCAGGAATAGGAGGGACCAGCGCCGGCGGGCGGCCGGCGCTGGGAGAGGACCGTTCCGCTACCGGAGCGTGGCGCCCCCGTCGACGTACAGGTCCTGCATGGTGATGTGCCTGGCACGGTCGGAGGCCAGGAAGAGGACCGCGTTCGCGATGTCCTCGGGGTCGGCCAGACGGCCGAGAGGGATGCCCACCCGGAAGGTGGCCGGCGATCCGTCGATGGCCGCCCGCGCGTCGTGGCCGCCGGTCCACAGGGCACGCTGCATGGGGGTGTCGGTGGAACCGGGCGACACCACGTTGCAGCGGATGCCGTACGGCGCCAGCTCCAGGCCGAGACACTTGGTGAACTGCGCGGCCGCCGCCTTGGAGGCCGCGTAGGCCGACATGTTCATCCGCGGCACGCCCGCGGCGTTGGACCCCACGGTGACGATCGCCCCGGATCTACGGGGGATCATCCGGCGGGCGACCGCGCGGGACAGGTGGAAGACCCCACCGGTGTTGACGGCGAAGGTCCTGGCCCAGTCGTCGTCGCTGGTGGCGACGGCCGATCCCGAGCAGAGCACTCCGGCCACGTTGACGAGCAGCTCGATCGGGCCGAGGTCGGCCTCGACCCTCGCGACGACGTCGTCGACGGCGGCGCTGTCGGCGACCTGGCAGGGGTAGGCGACCGCGGTGCCGAGCCCGGCGGCGACCCGCTCGATCCGCTCGGCGTTCACGTCGAGCGCGGCGACCCGCGTGCCCGCCACCGTCAGGGCTCGCGCCACCGCCTCGCCGATGCCCTGCGCCGCACCGGTGACCACGGCCACTCCGCCTTCCGCCAGCATGTCCCCACCTCCGTCAGCCTCTCGCCGGTAGGCAGGCTAGTGCCATTACTTTAAGTCGCGCAGCAAAAACTTATAGTTACTTTTCACAGATCAGGCGGACATCACGGAGGTTGATACGAACACTCCTGACCGCCGGACGTGGCGACGTATGAGGAGCGCGGGGGCCGGAGCGGTGCCGATTCCTGGGGCTTTCGCATGGATGACCAAGGGGCTGACGCGTTTGTCTTCTAGCTATGTCACGTCAATCGTTACGGCTTATGATCACTCTTCATGACAAGCCAGGATATTTCTGAGCAACCTGTGCATATTCCCCCTATTTCGCAAGACACTCCTCCGGCAGCTCCGACAGATCCATCGGAAGAGGAGGAAGGCAGTGGTGTCCTGGAGATGATCGAGCGCATCGGCTCGGTCGTCGTCCCGATCGGCGTCGCGCTCTACGCCGTGCTCTACCTCGGCGTGCAGTCGATGTACGAGGTGTTCGAGATCAGCCCGGAGCAGGCGGGGATCGACCAGTCCGTCCTGCTCGGCCGGCTGATGGGCACCCTGATCCTGCTGCTGCTGGTCGTCCTGCCGCTGCTCGGCGTCATCGTCGGGGTGATCTGGCTGGCCGACAAGGTGACCTTCGGCACAGTCGGCAAGCTCGCGAACGCCGTACGGCGGCGGCCCTGGCTGATCGCTGTAATCGCCGCGCTGTGGTGCGGCGCGACCTACTGGGGCCTGCTCAACCTCTTCGGCGAGATCGACCTCGCCGCCAAGGTCGTCGTGGCCGTGGTGCTTGGCGTGCTGGCCTTCCTGGTGCCGTTCCGGCTGCTGCGCCGCAAGCCCGTCGGCCGCGCCGGGATGAAGGTGCTCGTCGGCGCCCTCACCGGCCTCGGCCTGGGGTTCCTGCTGATCCTGCAGATGTACAGCGGGGCGATGGAGATGCGGGAGACGGGAAAGGCCAACGACCTTCTCCCCTTCGTCGGCTTCCAGGACCAGTGGGCCGTTCTCCGGAGTGCTGAGAACGACAAGCCGCTCTACGACAGCCGGTGGATGATGCTGCTCGGCGAGAGCAACGGCGCGTACGTCCTCTACGACTGCGACAAGATGGAGACCATCCGGCGCTCCATGGACAAGACCATCCTCGAATCCATCCGGCTCAACCCGGAGCGGGAGGCGGGTTTCAAGTGCGGCACCCTCGCCGAGGAGACGCAGACGGCCGAGGCCACGGGCTAGTAGGCACGATGGGGACACCCGCGTCGCCGGTCCGATCGGCCCCGCCCAGCCCGCCGGTGGCGGGGCCCGGTGTTCCGGATCCCGCCACCGGTGTCAGGACGGGGCACCGTCCTGACACGGTTGTCAAGTGTCAGGACGGCGTACCGTCCGCGCCGCACTTGATGATCGGGCGGATGCAGTCGCGCAGGCGGCGCTCCATCTCGGCCGGGGGCCAGGCGTTGAAGAAGTCGCCGTGCATCGTGTATCCGCGCCCGGATGCCAGCCGCAGCTGTGCCGGGTCACCGCTGACCGGGTACCTCAGCACCTGGCGTAGCTTCGGCACCGGCACCGGGTGCGAGGCGGGACAGGCCCCGCCCACCGGGTAGGCCATGTGGCTCTTGTGGTCGGCCGAGTCCAGGTCCCTGCCGTTCCAGCACTGCGGGAAGTCCAGGTAGGACTCCAGCATGGTGCCCGCCGGGCAGTTGACGAAGTCCTTGGAGGACCCCACGTGCCCGGCGTGCAGGCACGACCAGCGTGCGTTGCTGCTGGGGTCGTCGATCCCGGTCGCCTTGGCGTTGCCCGCGACGATCCGCAGGCCCAGGGGCAGCGGCTGGGTCCGCGCGATGATGTCGTCGCGGACGCCCTCACCCAGGTAGTAGAACGTGGTGCCGGTGGGTTCCACCGGGGTGTTGCCGTTGTAGAGGGTCGGCACCCAGTACGACGACAGGTCGACGCGCGGGTTGCAGTTACTGGGAGAGCTCTGCAGGGACGCCAGCGTCGTGTGGGCGTTGGTGGAGGTGCTGCCGAAGAAGCTGTGCATGTGCGACGCGCCGGGAAGTCCCGGGAAGACGATCGGGTCGTCGGGCAGGCGATGGCTGAACGGGCAGTCGGCGAGGAACTCCGCCACCCGGACGACCGCCGCGGACGAGCCGGCGGCCTGCGGGGTGTGCAGGACGAGGGACGTGCCCAGGAGCGCCAGCAGTGTGGTCATCAGGGTCAGCGGGCGTAACCGGCGTCGGAGGCCGGCCGGGGAGAGTGCCGGGTGCATGGGTGACTCCTTTGGGAGGTCCCCCGGTACGGCTCGCCGAGCCGTACCGGGGAGCGGTGGAGTTACTGGTAGACGCGTACGTAGTCGACGAGCATCTGCTTGGGGAAACCCGTGCTCGCGTCCGGCGGTCCTGGCCAGTCGCCGCCGACCGCGAGGTTGAGGATGATGTAGAAGGGGTGGTCGAAGACCCACGGGCCCCGGGTCGCCTCGACCTGGTCCTTGCTGATGGTGAAGACCGTCCGGCCGTCCAGGGTGTAGACGATGCCCTTGCTGTCCCAGTTGGCGGCCCAGACGTGGAAGTCGTCGGAGAAGTCCGCGCCTGTCGGCAGCGTGTACGGACTGCCGACACCGCCGCCGCCGTTGTAGGCGGGTGCGTGGACCGTCGAGTAGGCGGTCTTGACGTCCTTGCCGAGAACCTCCAGGATGTCGATCTCGCCGTTGTACGGCCACGGCCTGCCGGTGAGGAAGTCGGCGCCCATCATCCAGAACGCCGGCCACAGGCCGTTGCCCTTCGGGACCTTGACCCGGGCCTCGACCCTGCCGTAGGTGAAGGTGAACTTGCCGCCGGTGTTGATCCGGCCCGAGGTGTACTGGCAGGTCCCGCCCGGGCACGCCGACCCCGGGGTGGCCTCCTGCCGGGCCGTGATGGCGAGGTTGCCGTTGCCGTCCATCGCGGTGTTGTTGGGGTTGTAGTACTCCAGTTCGTTGTTCGGGCCGGTTCCCGGGTCCTGGGTCCACTTGGCCGCGTCGGGCCTGGTCCCCGCCGCGCCGTTGAACTCGTCACTCCAGACCAGCCTTGGCGGGTTGGCCGGGTCGGGCGGGAGCGGCGGCGGGGTGATGGGGGCGCCGCCGGTGCCCCAGACCTGGAACTCCCACAGTGAGTAGCCGTAGGGAGTGGCCCGCTGGGTGCCGTACATCCGCACGTAACGGCCGGTCCCGTCGACGTTCAGCGTCTGCTTGAAGCCGGTGCCGGTGGTCGTGGAGTAGATCGGCGTCCAGGTGGTCCCGTTCGCGGAGACCTGGATCTCGAACGCCTTGGCGTAGGCCGGATCCCACTGCAGCACGACCTTCTTGATCTGCGCGGTCGCGCCGAGGTCGACGGAGATCCAGGCCGGGTCGACCCAGCCGGTGGTGGAACTGGTCGCCCAGCGGGAGGCCGGGTCGCGGTCGAACGCCCTGGCCGGGGTGCACTCCCAGCAGTTCCCGTCGTGCTGGGAGCTGGAGGCCGCACCTGGCCTGCCGTAGGACAGCAGCTTGAGCGCGCCCGGGTCGGGGTCCGGGCCGGTGGAACCGATGGTGCCGTAGACCTGGAACTCCCACAGCGAGTAGCCGTACTGGGTGGAGCGCTGGGTGCCGTACATCCGCACGTAACGACCGGATCCGTTGACCGCCAGCGTCTGGTCGCCGCCGGTGCCGGTGGTCGTGGAGTAGATCGGCGTCCAGGTGGTGCCGTTGGGCGAGGTCTGGATCTCAAAGGCCCTGCCGTAGGCGGTCTCCCACTTCAGCGACACCTGCGTGATGGTCGCGGTGGCACCGAGGTCGACCTGGATCCACTGCGGATCGGCGAACGCGCTGGACCAGCGGGTGCCCGCGTCGCCGTCGACGGCCGCCGACGCGGGGAAGGCCACGTTCTCCGCGGACGAGGCGGTCACCGTCTTGCCCTGGGACAGCAGGGTGTCGGCGGCGGAGGCGGGCATGACGGCGAGACAGGATGTGACGAGGGTGACGGCCGCGGCGATCATCAGGACCACACGGCGGCCGGGACTTCGAAGCGAGGGCATGGCGTCTCCTCGGGGGACGGGGGTGCGTACCGGTACGGGTCGGGGAGCGCTCTCTCAAGCAGAGAGTGCTCTCGTCCGACAGGGCCTGTCAAGTACCCGTTTAACCAGCAGGAAACGGGCTGCACATGATCCGGCAATCAACCGCACACTTCAGGGAGCGCTCCCGCAAAACGCTTTGTACCGTTGTAAGCGGCTGTGAGCTGGAGTTAAGAAGATCTTTTTTAGGGAGCGTTTTCTCAGATTTCCTCACGGGTCGCCGAGGAGGAAAAATCGACTCCGTTCTCGGTATTGACAGAAATCTCACCTCTGATCACCCTTTGTGAGGGAGCGCTCTCTTCATGATCCTCGATTAGGCTTCTTGAAGGTGGCACCGCACGTTCCGGCACCACCGGCCAGTCAGCGGTACGGACTGCGGGGAGAAGCACATGAGACGACCCACCCTGGAGGCTGTCGCCACCCGGGCCGGCGTGTCCAAATCAACGGTCTCCAGGGTGGTGAACGGCGAGCCGACCGTCGCCTCGGACATCCGCGACCTGGTCATGCGGGCGGTGAACGAGCTGGGCTACGTCCCCAACCCGGCGGCGCGCAGCCTGGTGACCCGGCGCACCGACTCCATTGCGGTGATCGTCTCCGACCCACCGGCCGGGCTCGTCTCCGACGACCCGATGTTCTCCACGGTCGTGCGCGCGGCCAGCCGCGAGTTCGAGGCGGCGGGCAAGCAGGTGGTGCTCATGCTCGCGGGCTCGGATGACGCCCGCCTGCGGGCCAGGCAGTTCGTGGCCGCCCGCCACGTGGACGCGGTCATGCTCGTGTCGATGCACGGCGCCGACCCGCTGCCTGCGGCGCTCGCCACGACGGGCGTCCCGCTCGTCTCACACGGCAGGCCCGTCTTTCAGGTGGCCGCACCCTGGGTCGACAACGACAACGTCGGCGGTGCCGCCCAGGCGGTGCGGCACCTGCTGGAACGGGGGCGGCGCAGGATCGCCACCATCTGCGGGCCACTGGACATGTCCGCGGCCCAGGACAGGCTGGGCGCCTACCGCGAGGTGCTGAGCGAGACCGGACGGCGCTCGATCGTGGCCATCGGCGACTTCACCCGGATCTCCGGAGCCGAGGCCATGGCACAGCTACTGGAGGACGACCCCGCGCTGGACGCGGTGTTCGCCGCCAACGACCTGATGGCGATCGGCGCCATGCGGGCGCTGCGCCGGGCGGGCCGGCGGGTGCCCGACGACGTGGCGGTGGTGGGGTTCGACGACATCGAGGCGGCCCTCTACACCGACCCCCCGCTCACCACGGTGCGCAGCCCGATGGGCGAGCAGGCCGCCGCCTCCGCCCGCCTGCTGCTCGGCCTGCTACGAGGCGAGGACGCCGCCCCGGTGATCCTCCCGACCCGGCTCGTGATCAGGGAGTCCAGCTAGCCGCCGGGAATCGAAGGAGTTCTCGCGGGCGCGGTCCGGGGTGAACGGCGCCCCATCCCTGCGGTGGGCGCCTCGGGCCTTCCCTCCGCGAAGCACGGTGACGCACTCCGCCGCCCAGGAATGTCCTCAGGAGACGTCGCCCGGGAGGTGGGGCGGAACCCGCCCGCGCCCGGCGTGGTCCCTGCCCTGGAGGGCGCGGGCCAGGCCGGTCAGCCCGAGCGTGAGGCCGGCGCGCTCGTCGGCCGTGAGCCCCTCGAACAGCGCGGCGTGCGTGGTGCGCAGGTCGGCGCCGACCCGCTCGGCGGCGGTCCATCCGTCAGGGGTGAGGCGGAGACGGTAGAAACGGCGGTTGGCCGGGTCCCGTTCGCGCGACAACCACCCCCGCCGTTCCATGCCCGCAGCCAGACGGCTCACCGTGCTCTTCTCCAGGCTCAGCCGGGTGGCCAGTTCCCCCTGGGAGAGCGTCCCGGAGTCGGCGAGCTCACCAAGGGCGAACACCTCCGACAGGGAGACGCGCAGGCCACCGTAGTCATGCGGTTCGAGCAGTCCACCCGTCCTGACAAGCAGCTTCAACAGACCACGCAGCTCGTCATCGGGGAACGCCCCCCCATGAGTTGTATCGTACAACTATCTATCCTATGCTCGACAGTGCACAGTTGTGCTTTACAACTATAGGAGAGCGTCATGCGTGCCATCCATCGTGCCCGTGCGAGCCTGTTCGGTCTCTTCCACCACGGTGGCCTCTACGACCGGCTCATCAGCCGCGGATTCCGTCCCCTCTACACCAAGGTCACGGCCGACGTCGTGTCGGCGGCGCCCGCGGGGGGAACCAGGGTGCTCGACGTGGGCACCGGCCCCGGGCGGGTCCCTCTCGCGATCGCCCGTGCCTTGCCGGAACTGCGGGTCGAGGGCCTCGACCTGTCCGCCGAAATGATCGACCGCGCCCGGCAGAACGCGGCGGAGGCCGGGCTCGCCGGCCGTGTCGACTTCGCCGTGGGCGACGTCGCCGACCTCCCCTACCCCGACGGTGGCTTCGACCTGATCGTCTCCAGCATGAGCCAGCACCACTGGCCGGACGCCGCCGCGGGACTGCGCGAGTTGCGCCGGGTCCTCGGCCCCGGCGGCCGCATCTGGATCTACGACTTCCGGTTCGCGTTGCGCCGGGCCGAGGCCGCCGCCCGTGCCGCGTTCCCGGGACATCCCGTCCGCCTGGAGACCGTCCGCACCAGCCGCCTGCCGATCAGGTTCATCGGCCGGGTCGTGGTCGAAACCCCCTGAAGCGCGGAATCCGCCTCGACTCCTAGCGGGCTCCGGCCAGGAGCTTCTCGGTGGCGACAAGGCGCACGCAGGTGGTCAGGCCCAGGATGGCCGACTCCAGTTCCGCCAGCTCGGGGTAGGTGGGGGCGATGCGGATGGTGCTGTCGCGGGGGTCGTTCCCGTACGGGTGGGTGGCGCCCGCGGGGGTCAGGGCGATGCCCGCCGCACCGGCCCGCCGCACCACCTCGCGCGCGCAGCCCTCCAGCACGTCGAGGCCGATGAAGTAGCCGCCCGTGGGGCTGGACCAGGTCGCCAGGCCGGTGCCGCCCAGCTCCTTGGCGAGGATCGCCTCGACCACGTCGAACTTCGGCCGAAGCAGCTCCCGGTGGCGGCGCATGTGCTCGGCCAGGCCGTCGGCGTCGCGGAGGAACTCCACGTGGCGGAGGTGGTTGATCTTGTCAGGGCCGATGGTGCGCTTGGCGGTGTGTCCGAGCAACCAGGCCACGTTGGCCGGGGAGGCCCCGAAGAAGGAGACGCCGGAACCTGCGAAGGTGACCTTCGAGGTGGAGCCGAAGACGAAGACGCGGTCGGGGTTGCCGCTCTCCGCGCACAGCGCCAGGATGTCGGCGATCTCCGCCGGCGTGTCGGTGAGGTGGTGCACGGCGTAGGCGTTGTCCCAGAAGATCCGGAAGTCCGGGGCCGCGGCCGGCATGGCGGCCAGACGCCGCACCGTCTCGTCGCTGTAGGAGACACCGCTGGGGTTGCTGTACTTGGGCACGCACCAGATGCCCTTGACCTGGGGGTCTTCCCGCACGAGACGCTCCACGACGTCCATCTCCGGCCCCTCGGCGTTCATCGGCACACCGATCAGCTCGATGCCGAACCGCTCGCACAGGGCGAAGTGGCGGTCGTAGCCGGGAACCGGGCACAGGAAGGCGACCCGCGGCTCGTCGGCCCAGCGGCGCTCCGCGCCGGGCAGCGTGCCGAGCAGGGCGTGGACCATCGAGTCGTGCATCAGCGAGAGGCTGGAGTTGTCCGCGGCGACGAGCTGGGCGGCGGGCACCTGCAGGGGCCCGCTGAAGATCTCCCGGAGCTCGGCCAGGCCCTGGAGCCCGCCGTAGTTCCGGCAGTCGGTGCCGTCCGCGGCGGTGTGGCCGCCGGGCAGGTCCAGCAGGGCCTCGGAGAGGTCGAGCTGCCGCGCCGACGGCTTGCCGCGCGTGAGGTCGAGGGAGAGACCGCGCCGCACCAGCGCGTCGTAGTCCCGCCGAGCGTCGTCCCGCTGAGCGGTCAGCTCGTCGATGGTCAGTGCCGGAGAGGTCATGGGAGTCCCTTCGCCTGCTGGTCTGGATCGGCTCCGGAGGCAGCCGGCGACCGACTGGGAGGACGGTGGAGGAACGGCTCCGAAGGTGGCCGGGGTCGGTTCCAAAGGATAGAAGATCTCACCGCGCAACCGCTCCGCCGCTTCTGACCGGTCCGCTGGAGGTCACCGGCACTGGGCGAGCATGACCCTCTTGTCCGCGCGGGTGACCGGCAGGTGGTACTTCAGGGCCACCTGGGCGAAGCGGACCACGTAGGCGCAGCGGACCCCGCGCCTGGGGGGAAGCCAGGAGGCCGGCCCCGATCCGCCCTTGGCCTCGTTGGCGCCGCCGTACACCGGGAGGAGGTTGAGCGGGTCGTTGGCGATGCGCATCCGCTTGGACCGCGACCAGCGGGAGGCTCCCATCCGCCACTCGTAGGAGAGCGGGACCACGTGGTCGACCTGGATCTCATCGGAGCGCTTCTTGCTCCAGCGCACGATCCGGCCGGTGTAGGGATCACGCAGCCTCATGGAGACGACCACGCAGCCGGATCCGCGACGGTAGCGCACCTCCTCGCCGTCGCGGGCCAGCAGGTCGTCGCGGGTACGGCAGCCGTTGCGCGCGTACGGCACGCCACTGGCGGTGTCGGCCCAGTTCGCGCCGAACCTGGCCCGGCTGTAGCCGGCCTTCGACCCCATCTGCCCGACCCGGAGCCTGCTGATCAACCTGACCGCGGCACCCCGGTCTCCGGCCGACCTGACCGGCGCCAGCCCGGGCCGCAGGCCGTCCGGGTTGTCCAGCGGCACGACCCTCGCCGGCGCGGCCCTCGCGCGCGTGTCGCCGTGCGTCGACAGTGAGAAGAGCATCGCGGCGCCCAGCACCACGGCGACCACCCCCCGCGTGCCCACCCATGCCTCCAGAAGGGTCTACCGGCCCGTTCTTGACCGATTCCCGGAAATCGGTTGGTTGACACGGGGGTGTCCGCGGGTTGAGACCCGATCGGTCAGGGCTGGAAGCGGTAGCCCATGCCGGGTTCGGTGAGCAGATGGACCGGGTGTGCGGGATCGCGCTCCAGTTTCTTGCGCATCTGGGCCATGTACTGGCGCAGGTAGTTGGTCTCCTTGTGGTACGAGGAGCCCCAGACGTCGTTCAGCAGGCGGCGCTGGGTGATGAGCTTGCCGGGGTTGCGGACCAGTATCTCCAGCAGGCGCCACTCGGTGGGGGTCAGCCGCACGCCACCCGAGACGGTCCTGCCCGCCAGGTCCACCTCGTGCTCACCGATCACGAACCGGGCCGGCTCCTCCTCGGGAACCGAGGTGCGGCGCGACACCGCGCGGATCCGGGCGAGCAACTCGTCGACGCCGAACGGCTTGGTGACGTAGTCGTCCGCGCCCGCGTCCAGGGCCTCCACCTTGTCATGGCCCTCGGCCCGGCCGGACAGCACGATGATCGGGACGGTGGTCCAGCCGCGCAACCCCTGGATGACGTCCACCCCGTCCATGTCGGGCAGGCCGAGGTCGAGCACCACCAGGTCGGGGTGCCAATCCGCGGCCTGGCGCAGGGCGGCGGCGCCGTCGGCGGCCACGGCCACCTCGTACCGGCGGGCGACCAGGTTGATCCTCAGCGCCCGCAGGAGCTGGGGCTCGTCATCGACGACGAGGATGCGCGTCACGGGTCCTCCACGGTTGCGGGCACAGCCTGGGAGGGGCATGGTGCGGTCTCCGGCGGCCGGTCCCCTTCCCCGAAGCCAGGTTACGGCCGACCAAATACCCGGAGTGGGCACGGGGTCCGGCCGGATCAGAGCCAGTTGCGCTTCTGGAACGCCCGGTAGAGCAGGATGGTGCCCACGACGATCAGGGCCGTGGACACCCAGAACCCGATCGGCTGTCCGAAGCCGGGGTAGGGCACGTTCTGCCCGTAGAAGCCGGTGATCATCGTGGGCACCGCGATGATGGCCGCCCAGCTTGTGATCTTCTTCATGATGTCGTTGAGCCGGAATCCCTGCTGGTTCATATGGGCCTCGCGGACGTTGCTCACCAGGTCCCGCAGCGACTCGCTCCACTCCGCGGTGCGCAGCGTGTGGTCGTAGACGTCCTGGTAGTACGGGGTCAGCCCACGGTCCATGACGTCCTCACCCCTGCGCAGCAGGCTGCCCACGACCTCGCGCGTCGGCACCGCCAGCCGCCGGAAGCGCACCAGCTTCTTGTGCATGTCGAAGGTCCGGCGCTGGATGTGCTGCATGTCCCGGGAGCTGTTCTGGAAGAGGTCGTCCTCCAGCTCCTCGACCCGGTCGTCCACCACCTGGAGGACCTCGAAGTAGCCGTCCACGATGTAGTCGAGCAGGGCGTGCAGCAGATACGGCGCCCCGAACTTGGCCATGTCGGCGTTGGCGTCCCAGCGCCTGATCACCTCGTCGATGTCGAACTCGGGGCTCTCCCTCACGGTGACCAGGGCGTTCCTGGTCATGAAGATCGAGATCTCGATGAAGTCGAGCCCCTTCTCCGCGAGCCTCGTCGCGTAGACGGTGATGAACAGGTGGCTGTCGTAGGTGTCGAGTTTGGGGCGCTGCTGGCTGTGGATCGCGTCCTCGACGGCCAGGGGGTGGAGACCCAGCTCCTCGCTGATCTTCGCCAGGTCCGCCTGGGTGGGCGAGCAGAGGTCGAACCAGACGACGGCCGATGTGTCCCCCACGTGCTCGGAGACGTCGTCGATGGGAAACCCCTCGGCTTCCAGAACCCCGTTGCGGTACAGGCGAGTGCGGTCCATGGGCGCCCACCCTAGACCCGCGCCGGCAAACCTGGAATCCCCGTCAGATCCACATCTTCAGACCTCATGCCTCGGCCGGGGGACCGGATCGCCCGGTGCCGGAGAGCCGCGCCCGCCTCCTGGCGGCCGGTCCGCCACATTCCCCGGCGGCCACGGGGATTCGCATGAATAATCCCGCCCGCCCGGGGCAGCAGTGCCTACCACAACAGCCGAAGCCTGAGGTGAGGTCACATGATAGTGCTGGGACTTCTCTTGATCGTACTCGCGGGTGCGACCGTGATCGCGGTCTCCTGGGACGAGACCGCAGCATCGACCACCACCGCGACGTTCACCATGTTCGACCGCGTGATCCAGCTCACCCAGCTGGAGCTCTTCTTCGCGGGTGTGGCCACCGGAGCGGTTCTCCTGCTCGGCCTGGGAATCATGTTCGCCGGGATGCGGCGCTCGTCCGCGCACCGGCGCAGGCTCCGTACCTCGCGCGCGGAGGCTCGTGACCGGGTCATCCGCCTGGAGGAGGAGAAGCGGGAACTGGAGCGCAAGCTCGAAGCGACCCCCGCCACTCCCACGGCTCCCGCGGCTCCCGTGGTCGACCGTGACCGTGACGGCGTCGACGACCGCGCCGAGGACACCGCGCCCCACCCCCGGGTCGAGGTGCCCCGCCAGCCCTCCACCGACCAGCTCGTGGCCGGTCGCCACGGGCGCCCGGACCACCACTAGTCACATCTCCCCTCAGCCGGGGCTGCCCGCGGGCCGCCCCGGCTGAGACGTACCCGGGCCGCCGGCGTTCGCCATGGCCGTGTTCGGAGGAGTCTGAGGGGATCTCCGGCGGCGGTGCAGCAGCGTCATGAGCCCGCCGGCCACGAGTCCCCAGAAGGCGGCGCCGACCCCCAGAATCGTCAGCCCGGAGGCGGTGACCACGAAGGTGACGACCGCGGCCTCCCTGCCCTCGGGGTCGGCGACCGCGGAGGCGACGGCCGAGGCGAACGCGCCGAGCAGGGCGAGACCGGCGACGGCCTCGATGAGCGACGACGGGGAGAGCAGGACGAGCGCCGTGGCCAGACCCGAGCCGATGCCGAGGACGATCATCGAGGCGCCCGCGCTGACCGAGGCGATCCACCGGCGGGCCGGGTCGGGGTCGGCGTCGGGCCCGGCGGCCAGGGCGGCGCTGATCGCCGCCAGGTTCACCGCGTGGCCGCCCAGCGGAGCGCCCAGCGTGCTCGCCAGACCGGTGGAGACGAGGATCCCCCGCAGCGGGGGACGGTAGCCGTACCCGGCGAGGACCGCCATGCCCGGCACGTTCTGCGAGGCCATGGTGACCAGGAACAGCGGGAGCGCGACGCTGACCAGTGCCTGGACGCTCCAGGACGGGACGGTCACCTCCACCACCGGCCGCACGTCCACCGCTCCCAGCCCCGGCCCGGTCAGGGCGATCGCCGCGACGGCGACGAGGAGGGCCACCGGGGTCGCCCACCCTCGGGCGAACCTGCTCAGCAGCGCCCAGGCGAGAACGGCGGGGCCGGCCATCAGCGGTACCTCGGCGAGCGCCCTGACCGGCGCGACGCACAGGTCGAGCAGGACCCCGGCGAGCATGGCACCGGCGATCGGGGTGGGGATGGACGCGATCCAGCGTCCCAGGACGGGGAAGAGCCCGACCGCGGTGAGGAGGAGCCCCGAGACCGCGAACGCGCCGACCGCGACGGGAAAACCGCCCTCCACGGCTCCGGTCGAGACCAGTAGCGCCGCTCCCGGCGTAGACCAGGCGATGGTGATCGGGAGCCGCTGCCGCACTCCCAGCCAGATGGCCACCACGCCGTTGGCCACGCAGAGTGCGAGCAGCCCTGACGCCGCCTGTCGCTGGTCCGCGCCCACGGCCCTGAGCCCGGCCAGGACCACGGCGAAGGAGCTGGCGAAGCCGACCACCGCGGTCACCACTCCGGCCAGCACGGGTTGAAGCAGGCGTGTCATCTGTCGGTCCTCACGCGAGGGGGGCATCGATCGTTCCGTAAACGGAACGGTTTCGGTGCTGCACGATAGCCCCATGGACTCCGAAGCACAACGCCCCGCTGTGGACGGCGACATGGCCGACATCGGGCGGCGGATCCGCCGACTGCGTGAAGAGCGCGGCATCTCCCTGTCCGCCCTCGCCCGCGGCGCCGGCGTCGGCAAGGCCACGCTCTCCGGCCTGGAGAACGGCACCCGCAACCCCACGCTGGAAACCCTTTGGGCGATCACCGCCGAGCTCGGCGTCCCCCTGGCCATGGCCTTCGGCACCCCGCCGTCGGAGGACTCGGGCCCCACGGTCCCCGTCATGCATGGCACCGCCACGGAGGGGACGCTGCTCCAGGTCTTCGAGGACGCGGAGGTCACCTACGAGCTCTACCGGCTGGTGATCCGCGCGGGGGCGCCACAGATCTCGCCCGCCCACCACAGGGGCGTCACCGAGTACCTGACCGTCTTCGCCGGCACGCTCAGCGCGGGACCGGCCGGTGCCCCCCTGCGGGCCGGTCCCGGCGAGCACATCTCCTGGCGGTCGGACGTTCCGCACACCTACGCCGCCCTCGGCGACCAGGACGTCCACGCCAGCCTGCTCATCCGTTACCCGCGCCGCTGATCCCGGCGGCCCGCGCGGCCTCCGCCGGCGCTCGGTGACCCACTCGAATTCGTAAAATTTCCAAAAAGTAATATTTGCCGTATGACACCACGGTCCACAGCGATTCTCATCTGGGCCACGGGTGTACTGGCCTACGTCATAGCCGTGTTCCACCGGCAATCACTGGGCGTGGCGGGCATCGAGGCGGCGGCGAGGCTCGACGTCGGCGCGGCGGGGCTCTCGGTCCTGGCCATGTGCCAGCTCCTGGTCTACGCGGGCATGCAGGTGCCCGTCGGGATGCTGGTCGACCGGCTCGGTTCCAAGCGCATGCTGGTCCTGGGGGCCATGGTGATGGCCTGCGGCGAACTCGTCTTCGCCCTGGCCGAAGGCCTGCTGCCGGGGGTCGCCGGGCGGACGTTGATCGGGTGCGGGGACGCGATGACGTTCATCAGCGTGATCAGGCTGGTCGGCCTCTCCTTCCCGGCCCGTCGCAACCCGCTGATGGTCCAGCTCACCGGCCTGATCGGCCAGCTCGGCGCGATCGCCTCCGCGGTGCCCCTCATCCACTCCCTGCACACCTACGGCTGGACGCCGACCTTCATGGGCGCCGCCGTTCTGGGCGTGGTCTCCGCGTTCCTGCTGGTCATGGTGGTGCGCGACGCGCGCCCCGAGCGTACGGGGGAGTCGCCGAGCCTGAAGGCCGCCTGGGCCGAGCCCGGCACCCGGCTGGGCATGTGGACCCACGCGGCCACCCAGTGCTCGGCCGCGGCCTTCCTGGTGCTGTGGGGATATCCCTTCCTGGTCCAGGGCCAGGGGCTGTCCCCCTCGACGGCGGGCGTGCTGCTGTCCACACTGACCCTGTGCGGCATGGTGTGCGGGCCGCTGCTCGGCTACCTCGCCGGGCGGTTCCCCTTCCACCGCTCCCGGATGGTGCTCGTCGTGATCGGTACCACCGCCGGGGCGTGGACCGCCGTACTGCTCTGGCCGGGGCGAGCACCGCTCTGGCTGCTGGTGACGCTCGTGGTGGTGCTGGCGGCCAACGGCCCCGGGTCGTTGATCGGCTTCGACTACGCCAGGACCTTCAACCCGGCCACCCGGATCGGCGTGGCCACCGGCATCGTGAACGGCGGCGGCTTCGTCGCGTCCGTGTCGGTGATCGTGCTGATCGGCGTCACCCTCGACCTGGTGGGCGGGAGCGGCCCGGAGGCCTTCCGATGGGCGTTCGCCACGCAGTATCCGATCTGGGCCCTGGGCGTCGTCCAGGTCATTCGCTACCGGGGCAAGGCGCGCCGCCTGCTCTCCGCCGCCCAGGCGAGCACGTAGGGCCGGCTGTCTCCCGTCAGACGATCCGGGTGAAGGGCTCGGCGAAGTGGGCGGTGCCGATCGTTCCCCGCTCCGCCCTGACCCGGTCGAGCAGTTCCACCCGCGTGGCCGCGGCCAGCTCGGGGTCGTCGTCGTAGAGGTAGGTCACCCGCGGGTTCTCCAGTTGCACCGGATGCAGCACCACGTCGCCGGTCAGCAGCAGATCGCCGACCTGGACGATCTGATGGCCGGGGGTGTGCCCCGGCGCGAGCAGCACCCGGATGCCCGGCAGCACCTCCGCACCGCCGTCCACGGCCTGCACCCGCTCGCCCAGCGGCCGGACGACGTGGTCCAGGACCGTCTCGGCCGCCGCGTCGATCTCCGCGCGCTGCAGGACGTACCGGGCGTTGGGGAAGGCCGGCGCCCCCGCGACCACCGCCCCGCCCGCGTGGTCGCTGTGCAGGTGCGTGATGACCACGGCCGCCACCTCCTCGGGGGCCGTCCCCACCCGGGCCAGCTCCGCACCCAGCGCGCCGGGCACCGGCGCCCAGCTCGACGCGGGCGAGTCGTCGGGGCCGATGCCCGTGTCGACGAGCACCGTACGGCCCGCCGCGTCGCGCAGCAGGTAGCAGTGGAAGTGCAGGATCCACTCGTCCGGCTCGCCGTGGCAGCCACCGGGGAACATCTCCCGCATCGGGCGCCGGATCGAGTCGCCCATCGGCCCCACCGCGTCACACAGCGGGAACACCTCGACCCCGGCGACCGTTATCGGCTGGTGAAGCATTCGCTCTCCTGTTCGATTGAGTGGTTCCCGCCCTCGCCATGGGGAGACACCGCTCGCATCGTAGGGACATTTCATGACAATTCAGCTGCGGCGGAACGCGAGATGATGGAGCGATGCTGGACGATGTCGTCGAACACCTCGCCTGCCCGGTCTGCGGAGGCGCTCTGACCCTTCACGACCGGGTCCTCGGGTGCGCCCTGGGGCACGGCTTCGACGTGGCCAGGCAGGGATACGTCAGCCTGCTGACCGGGTCACGGGTGCCCGGGACGGCCGACAGCGCGGCCATGGTGGCGGCCAGGGACACCTTCCTCGGCGCCGGGCACTACGCCCCCCTTGCCGAAGCGATCGCCGGCGCCTGCCCTACCGGCGCGAAGGCGGTGGCGGACGCCGGGGCCGGGACGGGCCACTACCTGGCGCGGGTGCTCGACGAGCTGCCGGGGGCCGTCGGAGTGGCGCTGGACGTCTCCAAGCACGCGATCAGGCGGGCCGCGCGGGCACACCCCCGGCTGGGGGCGGTGGTGGCCGACGTCTGGAGACCACTGCCGCTGAGAGATGGCACGATAGATGTGCTTCTGAATGTGTTTGCCCCAAGAAACGGGGCAGAGTTTGCCCGAGTGCTCAGGGGTGACGGTGAGCTTGTCGTGGTCACCCCCACCTCGCGGCACCTCGTACCACTGGTGGAGCGGCTGGGACTTCTGTCGGTGGACGAGTCGAAGGAGCGACGGATGGCGGAGAGCCTGAGCGAACACTTCGTCGAGACCGATCGGAGCATCCACGAGTTCGAGATGACCCTGGGACACGACGCGGTCGGGGCGGTCGTGGGAATGGGGCCCAGTGCCTGGCACATGGATGCGGAAGTTATGCGGAGAAAAGTCCAAGGACTTCGTGAAATGAGCCCCGTGGAGGCTTCTTTCCGTATGTCTATCTTTAAGCACCGCCCCTGAGCAAGCCGTGTGCTTGACAGCCACCTTCGGGACGCCTGTTACTGATGTGACATTTAGTCCGAAATTCCCGGACATTACTCAAGCAATTACCCGTTGAAGACGACATACTGGACCGCAATCCGGCGAGCCCGCGACTGAACGCGTGAAGCTGACGCCTTGACGGAGGGAAGCGCCCTATGAAGGCGGAGGAACGCTGGCAGGCCAGGTTCCGCGCGCCGCGCGCGACGCTGCCTGTGTGGGCGGTCCAGGCTCCCAGCCGGTCCGTCTACCGCAGTAACGCCTCAGGGGCGTGGGAGGTCTACACCTGGGACCGCGCGGGCGGCTCGACCCGCCAGGTGACCTCACGTCCCAAGGGCACCTCACACGGCGCGCTCGACCCCACCGGACAGTGGATCTGGTGGTTCGACGACACCGACGGCGACGAGTGGGGCCGGTGGATGCGCCAGCCCTTCTACGGCGGCCCCGACGAGCCGATCGACCTCGACCCCGGTTTCCCCTGCGGCCTCGGGCTCTCGGCGACCGGTGAGGCGGTCATCGGCATGGCCAGGCCCGGCCGCGGCTTCACCATCCACCTCGTCAGGCCGGGTGAGCCCGCTCGGACGATCTACGAGCACGCCGAGGCCGCCGCCGTCTCCGCCGTCTCCCTGGACGGCTCGCTGATCGCGATCAGCCACAGCGAGCACGGCGACGCCCGGCACCCCGCGCTGCGCGTGCTCCGGCGCCACGGTCAGGTCGTCGGCGACCTGTACGACGGTCCCGGCAAGGCGGTCTCCGGCCTGCGCTTCGCGCCGCTGTCCGGAGATCGCAGGCTGCTCACCCTGCACGAGCGCAGGGGCCGCCGCGAACCCCTCGTCTGGGATCCCGAGACCGGCGACCAGCGGGAGATCTGGCTGCGCGACCCGGGGGAGATCACCGCCGACTGGTACGGCGACGGCCGTTCGCTGCTCGTCGTGCGGGGTCACCGCGGCCGCACCCACCTGAGCCGCTACGACCTTCCCGGCGGCGGCTTCTTCCCGATCGAGACCCAGCACGGCGTGATCGACGCCGCCGCGCCCCGCCCCGACGGCTCCGTCGAGTACGCCTGGTCCAGCGGGGCGCACCCACCGCTGATCCGGTCGACCAACGGCCACATGGTGATGAGCCACGGCGGCCCCACCTCACCACCGTCGGTCCCGGTCGAGGACGTGGACGTGGAGGGGCCCGGCGGCCGGATCCACGCCCTGGTCTCGCGCCCCGAGCGCGGCTCCGGCCCCTTCCCCACCGTCTTCCTGCTGCACGGCGGCCCCACCTCGCAGGACGACGACTCCTTCGTGCCACAGGTGGCCGCCTGGGTGGACCTGGGCTTCGCGGTCGTAAGGGTCAACTACCGGGGCTCCACCGGGTACGGCTCGAACTGGCGGAACGCCCTCAGCGGCGACGTCGGGCACATCGAGCTGGCCGATGTGACCGCCGTCAGGGACGCCCTGGTCGACCGCGGCGTCTGCGACCCCGACCGGCTGGTGCTGTCCGGCGCCTCCTGGGGTGGCTACCTCACGCTGCTCGGCCTGGGCACCCAGCCCAAGATGTGGGCGGCGGGCATCGCCGCGGTGCCGATCGCCGACCACGCGGCCGCCTACGCGGAGGAGGCGGAGGCGCTGCGCTCCTACCACCGCGCGCTGCTCGGCGGCTCACCGGAGGAACAGCCCGAGCGGTACGCGGGCAGCTCTCCGATCACCTACGTCGACCAGGTCGAGGCGCCGCTGCTGATCCTCGCCGGAGAGAACGATCCGCGCTGCCCGATCGGGCAGATCGAGGCGTACGTGGCCAGGCTCGCCGGGCGCGGCCACGAGCACGAGGTCTACCGCTACGACGCGGGCCACGGCTCACTGGTCGTCTCCGAGCGCATCGCGCAGATGTCGGCGCAGCTGGACTTCGCCCGCAGACACGTGAAGACCGACATCTAGCCCCTGCCCGGCGCGAGGCGCAGGAGGGAGCCGCGGCGTGCCGCGGTGACCGACACCCCGGCGAGGAGCCGCCCGACCACGGCGGGCAGAGGATCTGCCCGTGGATCGAGGCCGGCCCCGTCAGCGTGCTCGCAGGACCACGATCGCCATGTCGTCGGCGCTCGGTTCGGGGGCGAAGTCCTGGACGGCGCGACGGATCCGCTCGGCGACCGCCCGCGCCGACAGGCCCACGCACTCGGCGAGCAGCTTGGCCAGACCCGCGTCGTCGTCGAGCAGCCGCCCGTCCCTGCGGCGCTCGGTGACCCCGTCGGTCACCGCGAGGAGCACGTCACCGGGGTCGAGGTGGACGACCTCCGCCTTGAAGGTCGCCTCGGGGAAGACGCCGAGCAGCGACTGGGAGGTCACCACCGTCTCCACGACGCCGCTGGGTCGCAACCGCAGCGCCTCCGGGTGGCCGGCGGAGACCATCGACACGTTCAGACCGCTCGGCCCGGGCGTGATCTCCCCGTGCAGCAGCGTCAGGAACCGGGCGCGGTCGCCCTCCTCGAGGATGGCCTGGTTGAGGCGGTCGAGGACGGCGGCCACACCGTACCCCTCCCGGGCGAGCAGGCGCAGGGTGTGGCGGGCCAGGCCGGTGACCGCGGCGGCCTCGGGGCCGGTCCCGCAGACGTCGCCGACCGCGAACCGCCAGGATTTGTCGCCGACCGCGAACAGGTCGTAGAAGTCGCCGCCGACCTCGTTGGTCTCCCCCGCGGGCTCGTAGACCACCGCGGGGTCGAGGCCGGGGATCTCGCCGGGCTCGTCGGGAGGGAGCAGGCTGCGCTGGAGCGCCCGGTTGGCCGCCGCCTGAGTGGCGTACAGCAGGGCGTTGTCCAGGGCGAGGGCGGCGCGGCGGCCGATGTCCTCGGCGTACTGGAGCACGTCCTCGGTGAACCGGTCGGGACGTCCAAGGCACATCGCGCCCAGCGTGCGCCCGCGCGCGAGAAGCGGAATGACCAGCACCTGCGAGTCGGCGAGCTGCATGGAACCACCGGCCTGCGGGATCTGGACGGTGGCGAGTTCCTCCCGGAGCTCGTCGATGCGCCGCTCATCGGTGTGCCAGAGGTAGGCTGGGCGCTGCGGGCCGCCGCCGTTGCTCCACGTGTAGACGGCACACCAGGTGGCCAGCCTCGGCACCACGATCTGCGAGATGATCGCGGGCACCATGTCAGGATCGAGGGTGCCCGCCAGCAGATCGCTGGCGTCGGCGAGAAAACCCATCCAGATCGGCCCGCGGCTGGGCTCCTCGGCGGTCCACTCCGAGGACGGCCGCCCGGAGGAACCGGGCAGCCGGAGCCTGGCCCAGTGCGTGCGCTGCTGACCGGCGAAGGTGACACCCCACTCCTCCACCGGTACGGACGGGGCGCAGGGGCTCGGCTCGGGGGCCCATTGCTGGCGCACCTCGATCTGCAACCCGTCGCCCAGGTGGTTCCAGACGACCTCGAAGGGGGCGTCTCCCACCTGCGAGGAAAGCTCGGCCGCCAGCCGCTCGGCGGCCGCCAGCACGGACACGGCGGCCCAGGCGGTCATCACCTCCACGGTGAACCGCCTGACGGCGGGGACAGCTGTGTGTCCCGGGGTGAAGGTCGCTGCCAAGACGGCGCGAGGAGCACTGGTCACTATTCCGTGACTACCACACTTCCCGTTGACATGGGGTCAATCGAAGGTGGGACTACACATTGCGCACCGTGACAGACTGGGGTGACTCACGGCTGCGCCCCCGGGAGTCAAGGAGGTCATATGACCACGGTCAACACCGTGTCCGACGTCGAGGAGCGACGTTACAGCGAATCGGATCTACGACCGATCCTGCAGACGCTCATCACCTGGCGCGACGGCGATTTCCGCCGCCGGGTGCCACATGCCCCGCCGGGAATCCTCAGCGAGATCCGGCTGCTGCTCAACGAGGTGGCCGACCGCCGCGAGCATCTGGCCAACGAGCTGCACAGGGTCCGCCGTGAGGTGGTGAAGGAAGGCCGCTTCGCCGAGCGTCTCACCCCCGGTCCCGGAGTGGGCTCGTGGGCCGAGAGCGTCGATTCGGTCAACTCGCTGATCGACGCGCTCGTCGGCCCGGTCAGCGGAGCGGCGGACGTGATCGACGCGGTGGCCAAGGGCGATCTGTCCCGCCGGATCGACCTTGACCGCGCTGCCAGAGGTGAGGTGCGCCGCCTCGGCAAGGCGATCAACGGCATGGTCGACCAGCTGTCGCTGTTCACCTCCGAGGTGACGCGGGTCGCCCGCGAGGTCGGCACCGAGGGCCAGCTCGGCGGCCAGGCGCAGGTGCGCGGTATGGCGGGAAGCTGGCGCGATCTCACCGAGGCCGTCAACACCATGTCCAGCCGCGTCTCGGCGCAGGTCCGCGACATCGCGGCGGTGACCACCGGAGTCGCACGGGGCGACCTGAGCCGCAAGGTCACCGTCGACGCGGTCGGCGAGATGTTCGAGCTGAAGAACACGGTCAACACCATGGTCGACCAGCTGCTGGCATTCGCCGAGGAGGTCACCCGCGTCGCCCGCGAGGTCGGCACCGAGGGCCAGCTCGGCGGCCAGGCGCAGGTGCGCGGCGTCTCCGGTGTCTGGAAGGACCTCACCGACAACGTCAACGTGATGGCGGGCAACCTGACCACCCAGGTCCGCGCGATCGCCGCGGTGTCCACGGCGGTGGCCCAGGGCGATCTGTCCAAGAAGATCACCGCCGACGCCCAGGGTGAGATCCTCCAGCTCAAGGACACCCTCAACACCATGGTCGACCAGCTGTCGATGTTCGCCGA
>NZ_JBEXGU010000090.1:24392-36757 GCF_040607515.1 Streptosporangium sp. NPDC005286
CCGGCGTCTGGAAGGACCTCACCGACAACGTCAACTCCATGGCCAACAACCTGACCTACCAGGTCCGCAACATCGCCGAGGTCACCACCGCCGTCGCGTCCGGCAACCTGACCCGCAAGATCGACGTGAACGCCCAGGGCGAGATCCTCGCCCTGAAGACCACCATCAACACCATGGTCGACCAGCTCTCCTCCTTCGCCTCCGAGGTCACCCGGGTCGCCCGCGAGGTCGGCTCCGAGGGCCAGCTCGGCGGCCAGGCCCGGGTCGAAGGCGCCGAGGGCATCTGGAAGCGCCTCACCGAGAACGTCAACGAGCTCGCCGCGCGCCTCACCACCCAGGTGCGTGCCATCGCCGAGGTCACCACCGCCGTCGCCACCGGTGACCTGACCCGCTCCATCACCGTCGACGCCGAGGGCGAGATCGGCGAGCTGAAGGACAACATCAACATGATGGTGGCGGTGCTGCGCGACACCACCACCGCCAACCAGGAACAGGACTGGCTGAAGTCCAACCTGGCGAGGATCTCCCGCCTCATGCAGGGCCATCGCGACCTGATGGAGGTCGCCAAGCTCATCATGAGCGAGCTGACCCCGCTGGTGTCGGCCCACTACGGCGCCTTCTATCTCGCCGAACCCACCGGCGACCACGACCTGCACCTCATCGCCGGATACGGCGTACGCTCCGGCAACGGCCCCCGGCAGCGGTTCGCCACCGGCGAGGGCATCGTGGGCCAGGCCGCGCTGGAGGGCAGGGGGATCATCCTCGGCAACGTGCCCGCCCGCTACCTGACCGTCGACAGCGGTCTCAGCACCTCCACACCCGCGCAGATCGTCGTGCTGCCGGTCCTGTTCGAGACCCAGGTACTCGGTGTGCTGGAGCTGGCCTCGTTCAGCGAGTTCAGCGAGATCCACCACGACTTCCTGAACCAGCTCGTCGAGACCATCGGTGTCACGATGAACACGATCATCGCCAACTCCCGCACCGAGGACCTGCTGACCGAGTCGCAGCGTCTCACCACCGAGCTGCGGGAGCGTTCCGACGAGCTCCAGCGCCAGCAGGAGGAGCTGCGCCGCTCCAACGCCGAACTGGAGGACAAGGCGGCGCTGCTGGCCAAGCAGAACCGGGCCATCGAGATCCAGAACTTCCAGATCGAGCAGGCCCGGCGCACGCTGGAGGAGCGCGCCGAGCAGCTCGCGGTCTCCTCGCGCTACAAGTCCGAGTTCCTCGCCAACATGTCCCACGAGCTGCGCACCCCGCTGAACAGCCTCCTCGTGCTGGCCAAGCTGCTCACCGAGAACGCCGACGGCAACCTCACCGCCCAGCAGGTGGAGTTCGCCAGGACGATCCACGGCGCCGGGTCGGCCCTGCTCCAACTGATCAACGACATCCTCGACCTGTCGAAGGTCGAGGCGGGGCGGATGGACATCCATCCCCAGCAGATCTCCCTGCCCAAGCTCGTCGACTACTTCGAGGCCACCTTCGCCCCGCTGGCCCAGGACAAGGGCCTGTCGTTCACCGTCGAGGTCGACCCGTCGATACCGCAGGAACTCCGCACCGACGAGCAGCGCCTCCAGCAGGTGCTGCGCAACCTGCTCTCCAACGCGATCAAGTTCACCCCCAAGGGCGAGGTACGGCTGCGCGTGATCCACGCCGGTCGCTCCGTCGCTTTCGTGGACGACACCCTGCGCGGCGCCGACGGCATCCTGGCCTTCGAGGTGGTCGACACCGGCATCGGGATCGCCTCGGACAAGCTGGAGGTCATCTTCGAGGCGTTCCGCCAGGCCGACGGCACCACCAGCCGGAAGTACGGCGGGACGGGCCTGGGCCTGTCCATCTGCCGCGAGATCGCCCGCCTGCTCGGCGGCGAGATCCACGTGATCAGCAAGGTCGGCGAGGGCAGCACCTTCACCCTCTACCTGCCACCGTCCTACGGCGGTCCGTTGGCCTCACGGGACGGCGGGGCGAGCGCCCCCAGTTCCTCCCCCCGCAACCCGGCGCTCATCGGCGTGCTCGAAGGCTCCGGCGACCTGCCGGAGCTGGTGCGGGGCGACGACATGCCCCTGCCGCACTTCCCCCCGCAGGGCGAGGGCAAGCCGTGGAAGGGCGACGACCCGCTGACCGGGGCGAAGATCCTGATCGTGGACGATGACATCCGCAACGTGTTCGCACTGACCAGCGTGCTCGAACGCTACGGCTCCACGGTGATCTACGCGGAGAACGGCCGCGAGGGCATCGAGCAGTTGGAACGTAACGAGGACGTCGCCCTCGTCCTGATGGACATCATGATGCCGGAGATGGACGGCTGGGCCACCACCTCCGCGATCCGCCGGATGCCCCAGTTCGCGGACCTGCCGATCATCGCGCTGACCGCTAAGGTCATGCGAGGCGACCGGGAGAAGAGCATCGCATCCGGCGCCTCCGACTACGTGCCCAAGCCCGTAGACGTCGACCGCCTGCTGGAACGGCTACGCGGCTGGCTGACCAGGGGCAAGCCGGCCGGTGACTCCGACGAAGGCGTGTGATCGATGCCGGATAGAGCCAAGATCCTCCTGGTGGACGACCGGGAGGAGAACCTGATCGCGCTGGAGGCCATTCTCAGCTCGCTCGATCTGATACCGGTCCGGGCGAAGTCCGGGGAGGAGGCGCTGAAGGCCCTGCTCGGCACGGAGTTCGCGCTGATCCTGCTCGATGTCCGCATGCCGGGCATGGACGGGTTCGAGACGGCGGCCCACATCAAGCGCCGCGAGCGCACCCGCAACATCCCGATCATCTTCCTCACCGTGGTCGACAGCGCGCCCGACTACGCCTTCCGCAGCTACGCGGCGGGCGCCGTCGACTACCTCACCAAGCCTTTCGACCCGTGGGTGCTCCGGGCCAAGGTCGCGGTGTTCGTGGAGCTCTACAACATGAACCGCAGGCTGGCCGAGCAGGCCGCCATGCTCCGCGAACGCCTCTCCGCCGAGCTGCCGCCCGGCGAGGCGGACGAGCAGGCGACCGTGCTGCCCGAGCTGTCCAAGCGCCTGGCCGCGGTCGAGAACGAGCTCGCCCGGGTCACCGAGCTGGCAGGCAAGAACGGCGCCCCCGGCCTCGTCGGCCCGATATCCGACCTGACCAACCGCCTCAACCACCTGCGCGCCGGCTTCGACGCCCTCACCTGACCGCGCCCGCCGGCCCGCCCGCGGGCGGCACCCTCACGGACGTCACCCCCGGGCATCCCCCGCCCGGGGCGGCCCGCCGGCCACCGCGTCTCACCGTGTCCCCGCGGCGCGCGCCGCCCGCCGGCCGCCACGGAGGGAGAACACGATGAAGGATCCGGCCAGGCATCCGACGGCACCGGCGGCGAGGAGCCACGCGCTCGAATACTGGGAGTCGTGCTCCTCCAGGTCGGCCTCGGCGAACCCCGTGTACCGGTCAGCTTCCCGGGTCAGTTCGTCGTGCCGCCCGGGGTCGGTTTCCTTGACGGCCCCCGCCTCGCTGAGCAGCCCGGCCACCTTCTGAAGGTGCCCGTCAATCCGTTCCTGCGTGGCGCTCGCCCGCAGGAACACGAACCCGCTCAACCCCGCCAAGAGCAGGGCCACGACCAGCAAACCCGCCCCGAACCATGACTTCCGCTCCATCGTTTTCACGAGAGGGGACGGTAGTCCGGGGTCCAGGCCGATCACACCCGCCGTCAGGGGGACCTGGTGTCCCCCTCCTGGTTGACCCGCGACCAGACGCCTCCCAGTTGATACCCACCATCGCTGGCATCGCCCACCCCGGATCAGACGAGAGCCAGCCTCGATGCCTGCTCAAAGGCGCCGCGAAGACCCAGGAGACTGTGGCGTTCAGCGGCGGGCGCGCTCCAGGGCGTCCCAGAAGCCGCGGCGCAGGGCGTGGCGGACCTCGTCGTGCAGGAGGAAGTCGATCGGCAGCGAGGAGCCCTGGAGCAGCCGTGCCTCCAGATCCGAGGGCATCCGGGGCTTACGGGCGAGAACCGCCTCCAGCCACAGGGCGGGGGCGTCCTTGGCGACGGACTCGCCGAAGTCGTGGCCTTCCTTGTGCGCGGCCTTCACCGCGTCGGAGAGGGTCGTCGCGGCACCGTTCCCGGTGCTCTGCACCGGCACGGGGGCCGACTGAGGACCGGTGTAGGCGCCCATCTGCGACGCCTGGTAGCTCGGCATGCCGCCGGTGTTGCCCAGCGAGTACTGCGGGGCGGGCTGCAGCGGGCCGGTCGAGCCGTTGACGGCCGCGTGCGACGGCGTGGGAGCGGGCGAAAGCGGCGGCGTCTGGAGGGGCGGGGCGGCCGGTGTGACCGGGGTCGCCGGCGACTCCTGGGTGTAGCTCGGATAGGCGGAGGGCAGCGCGTGCTGGGCATGGGCCGCGCGGGGTGTCTGGACCGCGGGGACCGGGCTGGTGACCGGGCTGCTGACCGGGCCGGCCACCGGGGAGCCGTTGCTGCCGCGAGTCGCGACGGAGTGGCCGTTGGTACCGTGCTGGTGGCCGTTGACCGCCAGAGGAGGCGCCTCGTCGCCGATCAGGCTGACGTGCGGCCGCAACTGGCCGGCACCTATCTCGATCAGGTCGTCGCACTCCTGGCGGAGCGTGCGGGAGACGGCCCAGCTGCCGTCGGCGCTGATGTGCACCACGGTGACCCGGATACCGAGATCCTGGGCGTCGCAGACGACCTGCGCCAGGTCCTCGTCGCCGCTGACCACGACCGCGTCGCAGACCGCGCCGTTGCGGGCCAGCGTCATCAGGTCACGGTGAACCTGGGCGTCGACGCCCTCGCGGCGGCCGGGGCGGATGCGCGACAGGCGGAGCTTGAGGCCGGGGATGTCGGCCAGCGTGTCGTGCTCGGGAGTACGCCGGCCCTCCACCGTCGCCTCGTACCAGTAACAGCGGAGCAGCGGCAGGCCGGTGCGCTCTCTCGACAGCTTGTTGAGCAGTTGGAGCAGCCCTGGGTAATCCCAGGAGACCGCCTCGCGGTGGCGGGTTCCGTGCACCGCCATCGCGCCGTCGGACAGCAGGTAACCGGCGTCCACGAACAGCGCGCAACGATCCACCTGACACCGCCCTTCCTACGTGGCCCGATCCTCTGGCTCAGACAAGCCCGAAAGAGCCCAGACAGACGGCCCTTCCTCAGGGTAATCAAGCGGCTGACCATCCGAGGGTGAATCCCGACGATTCCACCCGCGCTCGACCATACGCCGGACCGTTTACGCAGACCGTACCAGTTTGTCCCGTTCGTCAACCCCCTCTGCGGGGTGCTATACGTCATCCGTCTTCGAGGTCCCGCACCGCGTCCGTCGTACCGGAGGCCCGGCCTTCTCGAACGCGCCTCACGGAGCGGTCCGCACGCTCACCGCCGCCACGCCGAAAAGCAGGACGTCCTGGTGCGTGCTGAGCTCCAGCACCGGGACGCGGCCGAGGCGTGCCCGGAAGCGGTCCACGTCCGTGCCGAAGGTCGCGCGGGCGCCCCTCGCCCCGGTGGCGGATCCGTCGAAGGGATTGCGCGGATCCCGCTCCCCTCCGGCGGGCCGGAGGGTCCGGCCACCGAGCCTCACCCGATCACCCGCGACGCCCGCGTCACCCTCCCAGGTCACCAGGGCCACCTTCGCGGGCGCGTCGGCGGGCGTCAGACCTCCGAGCGGTATCCGCATCGAGCGATGCCCCCGCTCCAGCACCGTCGCGGTGTCGAGCACGACGGTCTGGCTGTACGGCCTGCGCGGGTCGGCCACGATGATCACCAGGCTCCACCCGGCATGGCGCGAGACACCCGGCCTTATCGAGGCGTCGGCCACCCAGTACGTCCCGCGTGCCCTGCCCAGCAGCCGCGTCACATCGGCGAACGCCTGGTAGCCCCGCCCCACGGGCAGCTCTCGCTCCACCACCCGTGCGGCCCTGACCTGCCGGTACTCCGTCTCCCCCGGAACCTTGAGCTTGATCCGCCCGCTGGGGGGCGCGCTCGCCGACCAGTAGAGTCCCGCCCAGACCACCTTGCCGGCCGCCGGCAGCACGAGCCGGGCGGCGCTCGACGAGCTCGTCGACGGATCCCCGTCACGATCGAGGGGACGCATCTCCCAGCTGTTGTTGTCGCGCCGGTTGCCCTGCCCCGCGCGGGCCGCCTCGCACCCGGGCTCCGAGGGCGCGCAGCTCAGCAGGGTGTTGCCGATCGCGGAGACGGCCACCCGGCCGTCGGTGGCGAACCGTGCCGGAGCGCCCTCCGCCCGTACGCCGCTGCGCGACCTGGCGGCCACCCGCGTCCCCGCCGTGGAGACCGTGACCGAGGGCGCCGCCCCGTAGGGCGCGTCGTCCGACACCAGGACTCTCAGGAAGACCGCCGTGGCCCGGCCCGCCGGCAGCGGACCGCGGACGCACCGGGCACCTCGCCGCCACGCCCGGCAGGACCAGCCGTCGACCGTGCCGACCGGCGCGACGGCACCGACGGAGTGTCCCCCGCGGGATCCGGACGGCAGCGTCACGCCTCGCGGTAGCCCGACGTAGGCGACGACCTCCTCGCTCTGCCCACGACCCGCGTTGCGCAGCCGCACCGCCACGATGCCGGCCTCGGACCTGATCAGGGCACCGAGCGCGTCGATCCTGGCCACCAGGCGGGGCGCGAGCCAGGAACCCGTCCGGCCGTCCTGCCCCGTTCCCGTCGGCCCCGGCCCGGTCTCGGCCGGCTCGCCGGCGCCGGCCCCGCCGCTCTCGCCTCCGGACGCCTTCGGCTGCCCGGAGAGTGTCGGTACGACGCCGGGGAGCGCCGGGGCCATGACGATCGGCTCGGAGGCCGCGTTGGGCGGGGGCGCGGGCTCTGAGCCCGGCACCAGCACGAGTGCGGCCACCATCGCGACCGCGGCGGTGACCGCACCGGCCGTGACGGCGCGCCGCACGGATCGGGGAGCCTGCCGCCAGCGGCCGGGCAGTCCGCCCCCCGTCGTGACGCCCATCCTGCCGAGCGCCGCCAGGTAGGCGGGGAACACGGGACCGACGATGAGCGGGCCGATGACGGAGCGGATGCTCTGGCCGATGCCGGTCAGCTCCGTGAGCACCGCGCGGCAGCCCGAGCAGCCCTCCAGATGCTCGTCCACGATCCTGCTCTGTTCCCTGGTCAGGCCGCCACGGATGTGGTGGCCCAGCCTGGCCAGTGCGGGCCGGCACTCGGGCGCGGTGGTCTCGGCCAGGTGGATGCGCAGGCACGCCTGGCGCATCCCCTCCCGCGCCCGGTAGGCGAGCGCGGCCGCGCCGTTCACCGTCAGGCCGAGCAGGAGTCCGGTGTCGTCGGGCCTGGCCCTCTCGACCTCGGCGTGCCACAGGACGAGCTGCCACCTCTCCGGCATGGACGAAAAGGCCCTGGCCACCGGCGAGCCCTCCAGATCCGCCGCGTCGGAGGTGTCGCCGACGGTACGGCGGAGGGCGGTGAGCAGGTGGACGCGGAACGCCTGCTCCGGGCCGTCTCCCTGGTCGATCACGTGGTGGACCGCCGCGAACGTCTCCTCGACGACGCCCTCGACCCCGCTCTCGACGGGGAGGAGCAGGCGGGCCAGCGCGTACGCCGCGGGAGCGTGCCGCTGGTGGAGCACCCGGTAGGCGGCCACGTCGCCGTTCCTGGCGGCAGCCAGCAGTTCAGCGTCGCCTTGAGATGTTTTCACACTCATTGTGACCTCACCATTACCCAGAGTTGCCTGCCGGATAATCCCGCAGTCCGCGCCGCGCGTAAACCCGGATCGCACTTTTGCCATCCGACGGCCGGATCGGCGCCGCTCCCCGGTGGCCCCGGATCGGGCGGCCTTCCGGATCGCCCTAACCTTGGTGCCATGAGCGATCGCGAGAACCTGCTGGCAGAGATCAAGGGCAAGGGCGTGGTGCACGGCAAGGTCGTGCTGTCCTCGGGCAGAGAGGCCGACTTCTACGTGGACATGCGCCGGGTGACCCTCGACGGGCAGGCGGCGCCGCTGGTGGGGCGGGTCATGCTGGACCTCACCGAAGATCTCGATTACCAGGCGGTCGGCGGGCTGACGCTGGGCGCCGACCCGGTGGCGACCGCCATGCTGCACGCGGCGGCCGCGCGGGGCAGGACGCTCGACGCGTTCGTGGTGCGCAAGGCGCAGAAGGCCCACGGCATGCAGCGCCGGATCGAGGGGCCGGATGTGGCGGGGCGGAGGGTGCTTGCGGTGGAGGACACCTCCACGACCGGCGGTTCCCCGCTGACCGCGGTGGAGGCGCTGCGCGCGGCGGGCGCCGAGGTCGTGGCGGTCGCCACGATCGTGGACCGGGGAGCCTCCCAGGCGATCGCCGACGCCGGGCTGCCGTACCGGACCGCCTACACCCTGGCCGACCTCGGCTTGGACTAGAGGATCGACCGGCGCCTCGCGGGCCTTCCCCGGAGGGGCCCTGTTCCGGTCCCCGGGGCAGGCCGCGGTGACCTTCTCCACCTCGCGAGGTGCCGTCCGGCCGATCCTCGCCACGGCGAGGATCCACAGCGCACTACCGGTTTCGGGAGACCGTGAACTCCTGGCGCTCCCCCGCCCCGCCGGGTGCCCGGACCGTCCCGTTCACCTGGACCCGGACCGCGGCCGAGTCGGCCAGCACGACGTCGACCTTGGGATCGAAGGACTGGAACTGCTCGCCCTTGGCCATCTCCCGGTCGAGCAGCACATCGCCCCCGGTGACCTTCAGGAAGACCGTGGGGCAGTGCTCCCGCAGGCACTCGACGAGGACCGTCGGCACCCGCTCGGCAGTGGCGGAGGCGGTCGAAGAGGCGTCCGCGGGCGACGTGGTGGTGGTCGGCGCGGCCGACGGGTCCGTCTCGGCGCCGGAGCCGAGACTGCCGATCAGCGAGAGGACCCCGATCACGATCAGGACGACGAACGCCAGCGCCGCCAGTCCGGCGAGGACCAGGCGGGCGATACCCATGGGGTCAGACCTGTGGCGTCCCACACAGTGGAGATTAGCGGTTCGTGAGGATATTTCACGACTGACCTGGCGAATCAGCCCCAAAGCCCCGAAATCCTAGAAGATCCCCTATAACCAACCAGGTCATACTGGAGATCCCGTACCGGCGAGCACCAGGAGTCCTCCGGAAGTTTCCTACCGGTGGGCGCCGAGACCATGCCGAGGACACATCCGTACGCCCCGAAGTGGTGGTGGAGCTATCCGGTTGGGAAGGAACCCGGAATACTGGCCCATGGGCAATGTCTTCATAGCCCCGTGCCAGCTGCCCACAGCCGTCTCCAGGAGATGACACGATGCCCATCGCGACCCCAGAGGTCTACGCCGAGATGCTCGACCGGGCCAAGGCGGGAGGTTTCGCCTACCCGGCCATCAACGTGACCTCGTCACAGACCCTCAACGCCGCACTCAGGGGTTTCGCCGAGGCGGAGAGCGACGGCATCGTCCAGGTGTCGACCGGCGGCGCCGATTTCCTCTCCGGTACCACGGTCAAGAACATGGTGAGCGGCTCGGTGGCACTGGCGGAGTACGCCCGTGTCGTCGCGGCCAACTACCCCGTGACGATCGCCCTGCACACCGACCACTGCCCCAAGGACAAGCTGGACGGTTTCGTACGCCCGCTGCTCGACATCTCCCTTGAGCGGGTGGCCAGGGGCGAGGACCCCCTCTTCCAGTCGCACATGTGGGACGGCTCCGCCGTGCCGCTGGACGAGAACCTTGAGATCGCCAGGGAGCTCCTGGAGAAGACCGCCCGCGCGAAGATCGTCCTTGAGGTGGAGATCGGCGTCGTCGGCGGCGAGGAGGACGGCGTCGTCGGCGAGATCAACGAGAAGCTCTACACCACCCCCGAGGACGCCCTCGCGACCGCCGAGGCCCTGGGCCTGGGAGAGCGCGGCCGCTACATGCTCGCCGCGACCTTCGGCAACGTGCACGGCGTCTACAAGCCCGGCCACGTCAAGCTGCGGCCGAGCGTGCTCAAGGAGATCCAGGACGCGGTCGGCGCCAAGTACGGCAAGGAGAAGCCGTTCGACCTGGTCTTCCACGGCGGCTCGGGCTCGCTGCTCGAGGAGATCCACGAGGCCATCGCCTACGGCGTGGTGAAGATGAACATCGACACCGACACGCAGTACGCCTTCACCCGCCCGATCGTCGACCACATGTTCAGGAACTACGACGGCGTGCTCAAGGTCGACGGCGACGTCGGCAACAAGAAGGTGTACGACCCGCGCTCGTACGGCAAGGCCGCCGAGACCTCGATGGCGGCGCGGATCGTCGAGGCCGCCCAGCACCTCAAGTCGGCGGGCACCAAGATCTCCTGATGACCCGGCGGCCAACGCAGACCGGAAATTCTCGGTAGAGACCGGGTAAAACCGGTCAATGTTCGGAGGGTCCCCGCCAGGTCACGAGATCGGCTTCCGGAAAGTCCCCGGGAGCCGATCTTGGCTTGGCGCGGGTTCACCAGATAGGACTGTCGCTATGGAATCCCACGAGAACCTTCTCGCCGGCCCGCCGCCCACCCTGCTCCCGGACCTGCCTGAAGCTCGACAGGCACTGGAATCCGGTGCCCAGCCATCCGACGTCGCCGCGCGTTTCCCCGCCTATCCGACCGCCTGGGCGGCACTCGCGGACGAGTATTTCGCGGCGGGACACGCCGTGACGTCGTACGCCTTCGCCCGCACCGGCTACCACCGGGGCCTGGACCAGCTCCGCAGGGCGGGCTGGAAGGGGCACGGCCCGATCCCCTGGGAGCATCTGCCCAACCAGGGGTTCCTGAGGTGCCTGCACGCACTGGCCCGCGCCGCCCAGAGCATCGGGGAGAAGGAGGAGGCCGAGCGGTGCTTCCAGTTCCTCAAGGACTCCAGCGCCGAGGCGTCCAAGGAGCTGACCGGCCGCTGATCCGGCCCTGATCCGCCCCTTGATCTGCCCGTGGGATCTCTCGCCCCGAGGTGGGAGATCCCCATTTCGGACGCCGTCGGGTATTCTCACCACGCAAGAGCCCCTGTAGCGATTGCGCCAGGGGTTTTCGTTTTTGCGGTGGGAGAATCACAATGCCGGCTGTCGTTCTCGTTGGTGCCCAGTGGGGCGATGAGGGCAAGGGTAAGGCGACCGACCTACTTGGTGATCAGGTCGACTATGTCGTCAGATACCAGGGAGGCAACAACGCGGGCCACACGGTCGTCATCGGCGACCAGAAGTATGCGCTGCACCTGCTGCCGACGGGAGTGCTCTCACCGAACGTCATCCCCGTGATCGGCAACGGTGTCGTCATCGACCCGGGCGTGCTGCTGAGCGAGATCGACGGGCTTGAGGCCCGGGGGGTCTCCTCCGAGCGGCTGCTGATCTCCGCCAACGCGCACCTGATCATGCCCCACCACAAGGCCCTCGACAAGGTCACCGAGCGCTACCTCGGCAAGGCCAAGATCGGCACGACCGGGCGCGGCATCGGCCCCGCGTACGGCGACAAGATCTACCGGATGGGCGTGCGGGTCCAGGACCTGCTGGACCCGGGCATCCTGCAGAAGAAGATCGAGGTCGCGCTGGGCGAGAAGAACCAGATCCTCACCAAGATCTACAACCGTCGGGTGATCGACGCGAACAAGGTCCTGGACGAGTATCTCGGCTACGCCGAGCGCCTCAAGCCGCACATCGCCGACACCTCGCTGATCCTCAGCAGGGCCCTGGACGAGGGCAAGGTCGTGCTGCTCGAAGGCGGGCAGGGCAACCTGCTCGACATCGACCACGGCACCTACCCGTTCGTCACCTCCTCCTCCCCGACGAGCGGCGGCGCCTGCTCGGGTTCCGGCATCCCGCCGACCCGGCTCACCCGCGTGATCGGCATCCTGAAGGCGTACACCACCCGCGTCGGCTCGGGTCCGTTCCCGACCGAGCTCGACGACGAGATGGGCGAGTGGCTGCGCACCACCGGCGGCGAGTACGGGGTGACCACCGGCCGCAACCGCCGCTGCGGCTGGTTCGACGCGGTCATCGCCCGGTACGCCACCCGTATCAACGGTGTCACCGACTACTTCCTCACCAAGCTGGACGTGCTGTCCGGCCTGGAGAGGATTCCCGTCTGTGTCGCCTACGAGGTCGACGGGGTCCGGTATGACGAGATCCCGATGACCCAGACCGACTTCCATCACGCCAAGCCGGTGTACGAGGAGTTCCCCGGCTGGCAGGAGGACATCACCGGCGCCAGGAGCTTCGAGGACCTGCCCGCCAACGCGCAGGCGTACGTGAAGGCCCTGGAGCAGATGAGCGGCTCCAGGATCTCCGCGATCGGCGTCGGCCCCGGCCGCACCGAGACGCTCCAGATCCACCCGCTGATCTAGGTCCGCTCCCGCCGAGCTCCCCCCCCGGGGGGGCGAGGGCCGGGTGGGCGGCCCACTGCAGGTGGGCCACAAACCCCTGGGGGTCGAAAAAGAAAAGATCCG